>DATFDJ010000140.1:0-3133 GCA_035252115.1 Nitrospira sp.
TGACACCCTGGCGACTCGACGCTTTCGGCGCCTGATACGTCCCCTCGATCGTCCTGAGAATCGCATCGACGCCGGCGCGTATGCCTCCGGGAATGTCGCCGGCGCGAAATGGAGGTGCGATCTCCTCGCGGATGATATGCGCCGAGCGAAGATCGGTCAGCGTGCCTTCCAACCCATACCCGACCTCAATCCGGAGTTTCCGATCGTTGAGCGCGATGAGCAACAGCACACCGTTGTCCGTCCCTTTGCGCCCGAGCTTCCATGACGTCGCCACGCGGTGTGAATATTCCTCGATCGGCTCTCCCTCGAGCGACGGCAGGATCAGCACCGCCACTTGGTTCCCGGTTCGCTCCTCATGAGCTTGAAGGGCGGCCGAAAGCGCATCGCTGTCGCCGGCGCTGAGGACGTGCGCGAGATCGACCACTCGGCCCGTGAGCGCCGGAACATCGAGCGCGGACGCCAAAGAGGGGAAGGTTAAGGCTAAGATAGAGGTGAAGACAAAGGCGACAAGACAAGTCGAGGAAGGCAGGGCGTTCCACAATCCGGTCCTCAGCCTCAACCTCAGCCTCTCTTAGAATTTGACTTCCGGCGGTTTCGCCACCGCCTTCTCGTCGGCCACGGTGAAGTTGGGCCGCTCGTCGAGGTGCAGGAGAAATTTCGCCGTCAGATTCGTCGGGAAGTACCGCACCATCTTATTGAACTCGGCGACACGGTCGATGTAGCGCTTGCGGGCGACTGCGATCCGATTTTCGGTCCCTTCGAGCTGGCTTTGCAGATCGCGGAAGTTTTGATCGGCTTTCAAATTCGGGTAGCTCTCGGCGACGGCGATCAAGCGCCCCAGCGCGGCGCTCAAGCCTGCCTGTGCCTTTTGGAATTGCTCGAAGGCCGCCGGATCCCGCAACATCTCGGGCGTGACTTGGATGCCGGTCGCCTGAGCGCGCGCGTGAACGACGCTGTCCAAGGTTTCTTTCTCATGCGCCGCATAACCCTTGACGGTGGCTACGAGATTCGGAATGAGATCGGCCCGACGTTGATACTGATTGACGACTTCGCTCCACGCCGCTTTCGTGTCCTCGTCCAGGCCCTGGAGATCGTTATAGCCGCAGCCGGACAGCGTCACGACCAACGACACACCGAGAACCATCGCGCGAGCTGTGCCCATGACCATCCTCCTTCCGGTGAGGTACCGCGACGTTCATGCTATCATGGGATGCAGCGTCCGGCATACCGACGCGACCAGACCGATGTCGCTCGAACCCTCGTCCCACCTCCCAGGCGGATTCCAAATCAGACACCGGAAGCTTGGTGTGTATCAAGGCAGCGCAATCGCGTTGGCGTTTTGGCACCCGTCGTCCGGCATGCCCGAATACGGATTATGCCGCTTTTCGACGAGAGACAAGGCGCAAGCGCTGGTCGATTTTCTCGTGTCGTCCGCCTGCGCCGAGCCGTTGCTCAGAGAGGATCTGGCGATCGAACCCTACGACCTGTCGGAACACGAACGACTGATCGCCGAGCATCCATTGCCCTCCGCCTGGGAACAACCTTTGTGATCGTGGAGCGTCGCACGTGAGCGTGGCTCGTGAGGAACGATACAATCGCCGGTATGAGCCGGCTCAACTGGCGGCGCGTAGTCTGGCGGGCGTCCGGTCCGGCGGCTCGCTCGTGCGCGACTGCACGAAGGACAGCAGCCGCTTGTTCTCTTGAGCCGCCCGCAGGAACTTGAACGCAATGCCACGCTGGCTGACCGAGCGCACCATCGCGGCCACTTCCAGCGGCGGTTCATCCTGATGAGTGACGATTTCCAGGTAAAAGATATCGTCGACATGGACCTGCGTCTCGCTCTTGATGAAGCAGCCGCCGACCGACAGATCCATCACAATGCCTTCGCCCCGGACTTTACCGCCGGAGAACGAGAGGTACAGCCGGACGGGAATCCGAAGATGTTCCCGCCGCTCCACGCCGTTGACCGGAAGACCGATGCCGATGCGGGAGGCGAGAAATCGGCAACTGCATTGTTGGCAGGAGAACGGAGAGATCATGAACAGCGAGGCGACTCGCTCGCTCATGGACAGCGGGCGCGCACGCGTCACTTTTTCATGGCGGCATTGAGGGCAGTTGAGGAGGCGAGGCATGTGTTCATCGATAAGGCAACCGACCGATTCTGTCAAGGAAACGGAGAATTCTCCATGCGTTCCGCCTCGCGGCCCGCGGCGGCGCGAGCTAATGAGATTCGGCGTGAGGGACGGCGGGCATTTCCGGGAGCGGACCAGGCTCGACCACGGCGGCGCGCAGGAATTCGCGGTTGAACATGGCAATGAACCGGACGCTGATCGACTTGGGACAGACGGCTTCGCACTCGTACTGATTCCCGCAGGATCCGAATCCTTCTCGATCCATCGCGCTCATCATCGCTTTCACACGCATTGCACGCTCCGGCTGCCCTTGCGGAAGCGACGCCAGGTGGGAGACCTTGGCCGCGACGAACAACATCGCCGACGCGTTCTTGCATGCCGCCACGCAGGCGCCGCAACTGATGCAGGACGCGGCGTCCATGGCGGTCTCAGCCCGATCTTTTCCGATGAGGATCGTATTGCCGTCGGCGGCCCCGCCGGTGTTCGAGGAAATATAACCTCCGGCCTGCATGATCCGATCGAGGGCGCTCCGGTCCACGACGAGATCTTTGACGATCGGAAAGGCCTTCGCGCGCCAGGGCTCGATGGTGATCGTGGCCCCTTCCGCAAAGCGGCGCATATAGAGTTGGCAGGTCGCGATGCCTCGATCCGGTCCATGGGGGACTCCGTCGATCACGAGCGAGCAACTCCCGCAGATGCCTTCTCGGCAATCCGATTCGAAGGCGATCGGCTCCTCTCCCTTCAGGACGAGCTGTTGATTGACGACGTCGAGCATTTCCAGAAACGACATGGCGGGACTCATGTTTTCGGCTCGGTACGTGGCAAACATCCCGGACTCCCGGGCATTCGGCTGCCGCCAGACTTTCAAGGTAAAGGTCATTGCATTTCTTCCTCCGGACGCTTCACGCGAGGCGTTTCACGCCTCGCGTGCCTCTATTGGTAATTCCTCATGGCCGGTTTCACAAATTCAAAGTTCAGCGGTTCCTTGTGCAGGACCGGCG
>DATFDJ010000141.1:0-12765 GCA_035252115.1 Nitrospira sp.
TGGTGATGAAAGACATCTTGGGAAAAGAGATCCGTCTGCATGTGAACAGCAGCACGAAGATCGAAGGAGCGGCCGGCAAGCTGAAGACCGGCGACAAAATCGAGGCGACGTTGACGGCGGAAGGGCAAGCCAGCACGATCCGGCTCCAGATGCCCGATGCCGCGGCGCCCGGCCCCCGCTAGGGTATTCCCGCGGCTTGATACGGTAATCCGAGAATTATCTGCGTCGGAAATTGCGGTTCATAGGACTTTCACGGAGGCGGCACAGAGGGAGGTCACATGGACTCAATTCGAAAAGACGTGCGCGACTTGATCACGGTCAACGAAAAAATACAGAGCGCGCTGCTGCAAGGCGATGCCTTGACGAATGACGAGGCGAGCATCGTCCGGATGTGCGCGACCGAACTCTTGTCCCGTGTCTCTGACACACATTCAACGCACGAATCGCACGGCGAAATGCGTCGGTAAGCGTTCGGTTCACGTGTCGTTCCACCCCCGCACCGTTCCAATCCCACCGCGTTCGATGTCTCCGCCAATCTTAGCGCTCGCGCAAACTTCCTTTGAGTGATTTCAGAAGCGGACTCAGCAGATACTCGATGATTCGTCGCTTGCCGGTCTTGATTTCGACCGTGACCGCCATCCCGGGAGTCAGATTCACGGTTTTCCCGTTTACGAACATGGTGGACCGTTCTAATCTCACTCGAGTGGCATAGACCAGGCGCTCGGCCGTATTGGCTTGATTCGGCTTTTCCGCGTTGGCGTTGTCCCGATCCAGTGGAATCGCGTCATCGGATACCGTCAGCACCGATCCGGGGATCGTTCCATAGAGGGTGAACGGAAACGTTTCCACTTTGATTTCGACAGGCTGACCCTCCCGCACGAATCCCACATCCTTGTTCTCCACTTGTGCTTCAGCTTCGGCCGGATGATCTTCCGGCACCACGATCAGAAGTTGTTGCGCCGGCGTCACGACGCCGCCCACCGTGTGCACGGCCAGTTGCTGAACCACTCCGTCGATGGGCGCCGTGAGCCGCTGGAGCGTCGCCTTCTGTCCGGCCTTGGTCACGTCTTGTGCGAGCGAAGCCGCCTTCGTTTCGAGGGTCGACAGGTCGGTCTGCTTGGTTTGTTGAAATTCCGAGACCACGACCCGGTAGTTCTTTTCGCTTTCCGCCAGCGCAGCCCGATCCTGAACGAGCTTCATGCGCTGTCCGGCCAATTCCTGGGCTCGGTCGATTCGCTGCTCTTCGGCCTGGAGATATTCCATTTTCGTGGCGGCATTATAGTGAAGCAACGCCTTATACGTTTCAGCGCGTTCACTTTCTATGGGCACGGTCGCTTCCAGCCGGCGGATGTCCTCTTTGGTTTGGTCGATCGCGGCCCTCCGTTGATCGACCAGATGCTGTGCCGCCTGCACGCGCGCCTGGTACTCGGCGAGCTCATCGCGGAGAAGTTGTCGCTGCAAGGCAATGTACGCTGCATCGCCGTCTGCCGGAGCCTCAAATGTCGATTGACCGGCCACCAGCGCCCGCAGCCGGGCGGCTTCCACCTTGGCTGCCCGATATTCGTTCGACGCCCGGTCACGGTCGGCCCGGTTCAGCGTCGGATCGAGATCGATCAGCACATCGCCTTTCCGCACCGCCTGACCATCAAGGACATACACGGCCTCAATGACGCCGGTCTCATAGGGCTGAATGACCTTTGAATAGCCGCTCGCCATGATCTTCCCCTGCGCCACGGCCACGATGTCGATCCATCCGAAGGTCGCCCAGAGCACACCGGACGTGAAGACCCCCACGATCACCCAGAGGATGGCGCGGCCAATCGGCGAAGGCGGCGTCTGCTGAATTTCGAGGACCGCAGGGAGAAATTCTGTCGCAGAAGGGGTCAGGAACCATTTGTCGGAACGACCCGCAGGGCGCTTCGCGCAAATGGTTGCTGACCCCGTTTCGGTTTCCATATCATGTTACGCCGTCACTTCCTGCCGGCCTTCTTGAAGCCTGCACAATCGCGCATAGAACCCGCTTCTTCCGAGCAAGTCATCATGCGCCCCGTCTTCGACGATCTCACCTTTTTCCACGACGTAGATGCGATGAGCCGGCCGCACCGCAGTCAAGCGATGGGCGATAATGAAGACCGTGCGCCCCTTGCAGATGCGGGCCATGTTCCGCTGGATGATCGCTTCGGACTCGTAGTCGAGCGCGCTCGTGGCCTCGTCGAAGATCAAAATCCGCGGATCGGCCACCAACGCGCGCGCAATCGCGATTCGCTGGCGCTGCCCACCCGAGAGTGAACAGCCCTGCTCCCCGACGAGCGTGTCGTATCCCTCCGGCAGTTCGAGAATGAATTCATGAGCGCCGGCCAACTTTGCCGCCTGGATCACCTGTTCCGTGCCAATGCCGGGATCGGTCAAGGCAATGTTGTCGCGCACCGAGCGATTGAACAGAAAATTTTCCTGGAGCACGACGCCGACCTGCCGGCGCAAGGAGCCGGGATCGACCTGCGCCAGGTCGATCCCGTCGATCAGAATACGGCCGCGCTCCGGTACGTAGAGCCGCTGGATCAATTTCGCGAGCGTGCTCTTACCCGATCCGGACTTGCCGACAATTCCGATGACGTGTCCCGGCTCGACCGCAAACGAGACCTGGCGTAGGACTTCGGATGCGTCGGGACGGTATCGGAAGCTCACTTCATCGAAAACGACCTGCCCGCGCACCGGTTGAAGCGCCGTGCGGCCGGGACTGTACGAGGCTTCTCCATGCGTGTTCAACACATCTCCCAGCCGCTGAACTGAAATACCGACCTGTTGGAATTCCTGCCAGAGGTTCACGATGCGGAGGATCGGGCCCGTGACTTGAGCCGACAACATATTGAAGGCGATCAACTGCCCGATGCTCAAATCCCCATCGATCACGCGATAGGCGCCGATCCACAACACCGCGACCACGGTGATCTTCTGAATGCACGAGGCCGTTTGGCTCGCCCCCGTGATCAGACTCGTCGCCCGAAAGCTGGCCCGAACGTACGCCGCGAGCTGCTCCTCCCATTTGCGCAGCAACGGCGGTTCGACCGCCAGCGCCTTCACCGTCTGGATACCGCTCACCGCTTCCACGAGAAACGACTGATTGTCGGCGCCGCGATTGAATTTTTCATGCAGCCTGGCGCGGACGGCCGGTGTAATGGCCACAGACAGGATGGTATAGAGCGGCAACGACGCCATCACGACCATCGTCAGCATCGGACTGTACAGCCACATCACCACGAGAAACACGAACGTGAAAAAGACGTCCAATACCACGGTGACGGAATTGCTCGTGAGGAACTGCCGAATCTGTTCCAGCTCGCGCACGCGCGCGACCGTATCGCCCACGCGCCGTGCCTCGAAGTAGGCCAGCGGCAGTCCCAGGATATGCCGGAACAATTGAGCGCCCAGGACGACGTCGATCCGATTGGTCGTGTGCGAGAAGAGATATGTGCGGAGCCCGCCGAGCGTCGCATCGAACACCGCCAGGGCGATCATGCCGACCGCCAAGACATGCAGGGTCGTGAAGCCCTTGTGGACCAGCACCTTGTCAATGACCACTTGCGTGAAGAGCGGCGTCAAGAGGGCAAAGAGTTGCAGAAAAAACGAAGCCAGGAACACCTCACCCAGGAACGTCCGATATTTCACGATCGCCGGAATGAACCAGGTGAAATCGAACTTCAGGTCTTGGAGGCGGACATTGGCGCGCTTCGTAAAGAGCAGCAACTCCCCGCTCCAGCCCGATTCGAACTCCTCGCGCAGTTGCACCAGTGGACGGCCTACGATGGGGTCGTGAATCAACGCCTTGTCGCCTTCGAGCTTGGCCAGAACCACATACTGTCCATCTGTTCGCTTCGCCATGGCCGGCAGCGGCGTTTCGGGCAACCGGCTCCATTCCGTGCGATGCGCCCCGGCCTTGAGTCCGAGATGCTTTGCGGCACGGAGCAAGTCGATGTCCGAAAACGACGCGCCGGATTGCACGAACTGATGGCGCAACTGCGCCGCATCAGCCGGCACATCATGGAACCGCGCCAGGATGAGCAGGCACAAGAGACCGGTGTCGTTGACCGTGTTGCCGTCCAATGAAGTATGAGAAGTCAGATCGTTCTCCTTTCACCGTCCCGCTGCTTGGCGGACACCTGTTCGGGCCGTCAATGATGTGCTACACTGTCATAACGCTTTACCGCTTTACCGGTTACGGAGGAGGCAAACCCATGGCAGGCGAGACTCGCATGACGGTGTATTTACAACCCAAGATCTATCGCGCACTCAAGATTAAATCAGCCACAACGGATCGGTCTGTTTCAGAACTCATCAATGTGGCGATCATCGAAGCTCTCCGAGAAGACGCCGTTGATTTAGAAGCCCTCGATAAGCGGAGCAAAGAGCCCGCTCGCCCGCTGCATCAAATCCTGAAGGATCTTAAACGTGACGGACTCTTATGAGGTCATCGTTAAGAAATCGGCTGAACGCGAACTCCGCACCGTCTCCAAACAAGACCTTCGCCGCATAACGGAACGCCTGCTGACCCTGTCGCAGAATCCTCGTCAACCAGGTTGCGAAAAACTCTCCGGACAAGATCAGTATCGAATTCGTCAAGGTGACTATCGGGTTGTGTATGAGATCGACGACGTAGCCCATATTGTGACTGTCGTGAAGATTGGACATCGTCGCGAGGTCTACCGGTAAATCCCCATCGAACCTCTTGGCTCTCGCTGTAAAAGACAAAATATCCTGCCATACCGGGGAATGAGTACAGCTGCCTAGTGCCAGTTCGCGGCAAGCACAGCTTGCACCTGTTGCGGGCGCTGATCGATGGCCTGATCCCACGTGAGTCCGGACTGTTGGGTGAAACCCGCCATCGCTTGGATGAGTTGATCAACCTGCGTATTGATAAGATGCTGGCCATTGCCGGCCTGGATGTCCTCGATCTGATTGACTGCGGGGCTCGTGTACCAATTCTGTATCGTGATCGAATCGTTCGAGCCATGAACAGACAAACGGAGGTCGTTCACTTGACGGCGCAGCACGAGATCTAAGGGATTAATCGTCGCGCCGAACAGTATGTGGTCCTGATTGCCGGACGAAGAATCCGAATCGAGTATCGTATCTTGACCGTCGCCTCGGGCAAACGTGTAACGATCGTTGCCGGAGCCGCCTGCCAGCGTATCGTTCCCGATGCCGCCCGTGAATTGGTCCGCTCCACTTCCCCCGCTGAGCTGATCGTTCCCCGCCCCGCCGAACAGTTGATCATCACCGGAGCCAGCGTCCAAGATGTCTGTTCCATCGCCGCCGTTGAGCACATCATTGCCGCTCCCGGCACTGACCGTATCGTTGCCGACTCCACCGAGGAGCTGATCGTCTCCGCTGCCGCCAAGCAGACTGTCATCGCCAGCTCCGCCGTCGACTGTATCGTTGCCCGATCCACCATCGAGCTGATTATTGCCGCTGTTGCCGATCAGGCTGTTGTTGGCCGAACCGCCGGTGCCGTTGATATTCGCCGTCCCAGTCAACGTAAGATTCTCGACATTGCTGCCCAAGGTATAGGTGACGCTGCTTTCCACTGCATCGGTCCCCTCGTTGGCGTTCTCGCTGACCACGTCGCCCGCTTGGTTCACCACGTACGTGTCGTTGCCGGTGCCGCCGGCCATCGTATCGTTACCCAGACCGCCGTCGAGCCGATCATTGCCGGGCCCGCCGGTCAAGCTGTTATTGCTACTGTTGCCGATCAGGACATTGTCCAATGAATTGCCGGTACCATTGATTGCCATGGTTCCGGTCAACGTGAGACTCTCAACGTTGGCCCCGAGTGTGTACGTGATACTGCTCTGCACCATGTCGATGCCTTCGCTCGGGTTCTCGGTCACCACGTCGCCGGTATTCTCGACGATGTAGGTGTCGTTGCCCGCCCCGCCCTGCATGTTGTCCACGCCGGGGCCACCATCCACCAGATCGTTTCCAGCCCCACCCACGAGCGTATCGTTGCCGGCAAGCCCCAGGAGTTGGTCGTTCCCGATACCGCCCGTCAGCACATCGTTTCCAGGCGTGCCTGTCAACGTCTGGTCGGCGCTGCTGATCGTGAGCATGAAATCGTCGGCGGCGCTCAAGCTTCCCGTATCCGTCGCGATTACTTTGACGCTCAGGGTTCCGACATCGGCATTACCAGGCGTGCCGCTGAAGGTACGCGCCGCTCTGTTGAAGGAAAGCCACGCCGGCAAGGCATTGCCATTGGCCAAGGTCGAACTATAGGTCAGCGTGTCGCCCGGATCGACGTCACGAAACGCCGTTGGCGGCACGGTAAAGGTGAAGGTCTGACCCGCCTGGACGGATTGGTCCACGAGCGGATTCGCCACGATCGGTGCTTCGTTCACATTGGTCACCGTCAGCGTAAAGACATCCGACGCGCTGAGATTTCCGGTATCCGTCGCGGTCACCCGTAGATCAAGACTGCCGATCTGCGCATCATCCGGCGTAGCGGTGAACGTGCGCGTTGTCGCGCTAAAGCTGAGCCAGCTCGGTAGCGCGGTGCCGTTTACTAAGCTCGCGCTATAGGTCAGCGTATCACCGTGAATGGCATCCTCATCCGCGAAGGTGCTCGTCGGAACTTGAATGCTAAACGGCGCATCCTCCGGCACGGTTTGATCCGCGAACGGCATGGCCACGGTCGGCGCGTCATTCACGTTCAGCACGGTCAGCGCAAACGAGTCGGTCGCGGTCAGGCCGGCGAGATCAGCGGCATGCATCGCCATACTCAGCATGCCGACATCGGCGTTCGATGGCGTGCCGCTCAACGTCCGGGTGTTTACATCGAAGCTCAGCCAGGCAGGAAGCGGGGATCCATCGGCCAACGTCGCACTGTAGGTCAGTTGATCGCCATGCACGCTGTCCTGATCTGCAAAAGTGCCGGAAGGGACGGCCACGCTGAACGGGCTCTTTTCCGTCGCCTGCTGATCGGCCAAGGCGTTCGTCACGGTCGGCGCTTCGTTGACATCGGTCACGGTAAGCGTAAAGACCTCCGAGGCCGTGAGCGCGCCGATGTCAGTTGCTGTCACACGCAGATCCAGGCTGCCGACTTGAGCATCGTCAGGCGTGCCGCTGAACGTATGGATGACCGCGTTAAAGCTGACCCAGGCGGGAAGCGCATCGCCGTTCGCCAAGCTCGCACTGTAGATTAAGGTATCGCCAGCGTCTTGATCGGCAAATGTATTGGCCGGGACTTGAACGGTAAATGGCGTATCTTCCGGCACTGTCTGATCCGCCAATGGCTGCTCGATTGTCGGTGCGTGATTGGTTGGAGCGCCAAACAGGCTCGCCAGGTCGGTGGCGCTGCCGTCGGCAAAGGCGAACGTCTGAACAACAAGCGACCCATTCGCATTCGTGGGGTCGAAATTCTTGAGAATAATCCGGTCGGCTCCACTGGCACCGACTTGGATCGTCAAGGTGCGAGCCGCCTGATCCTGGATGAACGTCAGATCCGATTGCGTGATCCCAGTGCCGAACTGAATTCGGTTCCCTTCGCCGGTGCGTGAGGTATCCTGGATAAGTTGCTGTCCATCGCCCGCGTTAAAAATATACGTATCGTCACCGCAGCCTCCAATGAGAACGTCGTCCGGTCCTCCGGTCAACGAGTCATTGCCGGCGCCGCCGTTTAGTGTGTCATTTCCTTGTGTCCCTACAAGTCGATCCATGACGCTCGTGCCATTGATTTCCTGACCAGGTCCTGTGGCTTGAATATCAAATCCCAATGCGAGGAACTGATCATACGTGAGGGTACGATCGGTAAATTCAAACGTGTCAATGCCGGGGTTTCGTTCGGCATTGTTCGGATCAAATCCCTCGATAATGAGTTCTCCACCGCTCGTGCCATAATGAATGTCGAGAGATCCAACACCAAGCCGAGGGTTGAACGAGTTATAGCCTCCTCCGAACTGAACGTTATTGGGGAGAGGGAGTGGCACATTTGTATTGGGGAACGCGATCGTGTTGATAGAAGATCCCGAGTTAATGAGATAGGTGTTGCCGCCAGCGCCCGGGACAAAGACATTGTTGCTTGCTGCCGATTGGACTGTCCCTCCAGATATGAACGTCGTGTGGCCTGATCCTCCAATCATGGTATTGTTACGACCGCCACCGGCAATGAGCACACTATTTCCTGCTCCGCCGACGAGCGTATTGTTTCCCGCTCCGCCAATAAGAGTCTGATTTGGCGTCGTGCTCACGAGAAGCTGATCGGTTTGAATCTGACTCGCCCGATAGTAATCAAAGAGATTCACCGTTGTGCCATCATCAAAGGTAGCAGTGGTTATCGTCGCGGCTTGTCCCACCACGTTGGGCAGTTCAATGAAGTTGTCATTACCGATTGCAATACCGATGATCGTGCTCGCGTCCAGCGAGGCTTGGCTGTCCCATGTGTATAGCGAGAGATCCGACAAGCTGATTCCTGGACCAAACAATAAATGGCTTTTTTCAGCGGCACCCGCCAAGGTATGGATCACGTCATGCCCATCTCCACGATTGAAGGCATAGGTCGTATCGGCCGAACCGCCGTTCAGGACATCGTCGCCGAGGCCACCGATGAGAGTTTCACCCCCTGATCCTCCTTCTAAGACATCATCACCAAGACCGCCGACAAGCGTGTCGGTTCCCGATCCAGCATAGAGTGTGTCATTACCAGCGTCCCCTTCGATAGAGCCGTCCCCTGAACCAGCGGCAAGATGGTCATTGCCATCGCCACCTGAGAGTTGTATGTGACCTGGTCCGCCGATCACTGTATCGTCCCCGGCACCTGTCAGTACCGTGTCATTATCACCCTTGATTTGAATGCGATCTGCATCCTGCGTCCCCTGAATAATTGCGTTAGCTGTCGGATCCCCATTCGGAAGAAGCAGATCATTGAGACTCACGTGAAGATCACCCGCAAAGTTCAACGTCTCAATGACCTGAGAGCCGCTGACACCGCTCGGATCAAATTGGGCCAGACTGAGCACATCGGTTGTCGATCCCACATGAATGGAGAGTGTATTTTGTGATTGCACAAAGGAGAGATCGCCGGGACCAATACCAATCCCAAAAGTAATTCCGTTCATCGCATTTGGGACAGCTGCGTCTGTAATGGTTTCTGCGCCGGCCGCAGGATTGAAGAGATAGGTATCGGTGCCGGCTCCGCCAGAAAGAGTATCCCCCGGCTTGCCGGTAATGCGGTCATCAGCGTTGGTCCCGGTCACCAAACGATCGGGACTCGTACTTTGAATTGAAATCCCTAACGCAATGAGTTGTTGATAAGTCACCTCGGTGTCACCGAAGGTCATCTGATTAATCGCGGTGGCGCGATACGCATCGCCGGGATCGAAATTCGGAATGACGATCTCATGGGTATTTTCTCCCGCAGAGGAATCCTGATAGGAAAAAACGATCTTGAGCGCGGAATCTTCCAATGCCAAATGCATCTGTGCTGAATCGCCATAGTCAATGGTGTTGTAGGTACGGAGAGTATTTGTATCCCCATTCGACGTGTCATCGACAATAGTCACTATGCCCCCGTACACGGAATCGTAAACATATGTGTCGTTCCCTGGCCCCCCAATTAATGTGTCATCGGCAGACGTCGAGATGGGATCGAAACGCGTCAAATAGCCGGCAACCAGTGTATCGTCTCCTAACCTGCCGTCCAGCACGTCATTGAGGTTATTCGCGTTGAGAATGTTGTTCAGCTCATTGCCCGTCGCCCGCGTGGGCTGGGACGGGAGATAGATAGCAGCGCCCAAGCGGTCAAACACGACGTTATTAGTCAATCCAAGATTTTCGACGTTCGCCGGCAGGGTGTAATCGACGGTGCTGACAACCGTGTCGTTCCCACCGCCCACCTCTTCCACGACAACATCCGTGGAGTTGTTGACAACATAAGAATCATCGCCGCCTCCGCCAACCAACGTATTGGGAAAGCCACGGTATCCCGTTAACGTATCCGAACCATCGGTGCCCGTCTGCGCTGCGCTCGCTTGCGCGTGCAGCACGTTTTGATCCCAAACGGTGCCGTCGGTGAATTTCACTTGAAAAGATGGATGCTCATAGAACGACTGGAGCACCAGCGTGTCTTGCCCACCGGCCAATGTCAGGGTGAGATCCGTGCCAGAAAATCCTGAATGTGTGACCGTCACATCGCTTGGCGTGATTCCGGCTGACAGCTGCACGACATAATTCCCGCCCAGGCTAGGATCGATCCGATCCTGACCGGCCCCTAGACCGAAGAGAACCGTATAGGTCCCGCCGCCGGTTCCGCTGAGACGATCGTTCCCGAGCCCGCCATCAATCGTATCGTTCGCGCCTTGGGCCGTAATGTCATCATCCCCTGCACCGCCGAACAATTGATTGTTGCCCGTTCCGCCTTGAATCGCGTCATTCCCGTCCCCCCCATAAACTGTGTCGTTGCCTGGCCCCGAGTCGACATAGTCGTTACCCCCATCCGCCGTCACGAGATCGTTCGTCGCTCCAGTCCGAATGATGTCGTTGTTGGCGGTCCCGTTGACCACTCCTCCAGGAAGCGGCAGCGTGGTTTGCGTCCAGACCGTTCCATCGGGTAACTTCACCAGCAGCGACGAATTCGAGGCCAATGATTGGAGGGTGAGGCTAGCCCCACTACCGAAGTGTAATGTGAGATCCTCACCAGAACGCGCGACTGAAACATCACTCGGCCTGATGTCTCCGGTGAGCTGCACGACATAATTCCCGCCGAGACTGCCATTGATCACATCCTGCCCGCCATCCAGACCAAAAAGATATGTGTAGGTCCCACCGGTTCTTCCGATCAGTCTGTCATTCCCCGCCCCGCCATCGATCGTATCGCTGGAACCTTCACCATAGACTTGATCATCGCCTGCCCCTCCGAAGAGCGAATTATTTCCGGTTCCCCCATGGACAATATCATTGGCATTTCCGCCATAAATGGTGTCGTTCCCTCCCCCACTATTGAGCGTCATCCCGCTCGGACCACCTTCGATGAAGTCATCCGTGGGTCCCGTCGTGATCGTGTTATCCGCGAAGACATTGCTCGCATTCGTGCCATCGACGAATCCACTCAACGGCGGGAGGAGAGAGGCCAACGTGAATCCTTGGCCGACCGCGTTCGGATTGTTTTTCCAATCGCCCACGACAATATTTTGGATCACCGACGTTCCGAAAGTTCCGTTCGGATCAAAATTTTTGAGTGTGATGGTATCGCCCTGGTTCCCATAGCCGATCACCAAACTATGAGCCACTGGATCCTGGCTCAATGTGAGACCGGACAGCGAAATCCCGGTTTGAAACATAATGCTATTCGTATCGCCAGGTGCCGCAGAATCAATGATCGTGTCGCTCCCATCACCGAGCTGGAACCGATAGACGTCACTGCCCGCCCCTCCCTGCAGCACATCAGTGCCCGCATCACCGTCGAGAACGTCGTTGCCGTCCCCTCCGAGGAGGGTATCGTTTCCACCCTGCCCAAACAGAACATCATTCCCGGATCCGCCGTCCAAAAAATCGTTTCCTGGAGCTTGAGGATAGAGCAATTGCGAATTGAGAGGCTCTGGAGTATCGCCGTTGAGAAAATCATCACCGGTTCCACCATAGACAACATCGTTGCCGCCATCACCGGTTAACAAATCATTGCCCGCACCCCCATCGAGGAAGTCGTTTCCCGGATGTAAGACACCCAAGAAGGCTTGCGTGCCTGCAGCCGCGACGACACCCACGTAGGATCCAACAGCCAGAATGGCAGGGTTCCCCTGCCCGTTGGTGTAAAGCGGCCCTTCCACAAGCGCGTCTCCTGACAACTGGTCATTGCCGTCTCCGCCGAGAAGGACATCGTTGCCGCCACCACCTCCCATGACGTCAGCACCTGTCCCGCCGACCAAATAGTCTTGGCCATCCGGGATGCCGCCCGCTCGTGGGAGAGAGCTGATATCGACCCCCATTCCATCATCACGCCAGTCCCCCATCAACACATTGCCGCCATTGCCGCCGCGCAAGGTATCGTGGCCTCCCCCGCCTCCCACAAAGCTGTAGGTGTTGCTCGCGACAATCGTGTCGTTGCCCGCGGCGGCTTCCAGGTGCCACTCAGCAGGCGGAGCGACAATGTTGTAATTCACGTTACCGCGACCGTCGACGGTCCCGAGCGGGAATTGGCCGGGGAAGTCGGTATTAGCTCCAAAGCCGCCAAATCCAGGAATATTGGTTGTGCCGCCGACAATGGGATAGGACAAAGAAGGAAACTGGTTCGTCTGAGCATTGGCGTTCAATTGAACCGTCGCTTCAAGCCTTGAGATATGCGTCGGCTGTCCATTTTGATCGACGGGCGTGGCGGACAGACTCAATGACGAGTTGGTGTTGGCATCATTAGTGGCCAATAAATTGAACGTGTACTGTTGTTCGCCTTCGGGCACGGTGATGGTGATATTACCGTTCGCGTCTGGCACGAGTTGGCCGTCGCTTGTGATGAATTGAAAATCCTGCGCTTCGTTGCCTTGCAAGCGCAGTGCAATGTTTTCTCCGCCTTGTGTCGCTGCATAGGGAAGGAAGAGCGTGAGGGCCTGGCCTTGTCCTCGCTGCACAGTCACGGACGCTGGAGCAGCCGTGCTGGGGTCGAAGCCTGGCGCGTCAAAGGGATTGGTTGTCCCAGCCAGTACAACCGGCGTTTGGGCTGCCCCCTCGACGATCGCCATCGCCTCGTTCGCATCCACGCGCGAGGCAGCCGACAGCGTGGTGTCGGCC
>DATFDJ010000142.1:0-4969 GCA_035252115.1 Nitrospira sp.
CGAAGCGAGAGCCGCAGCAGTGAAGGTGCTTTTGGGCATCCGAACCCCCTCGTCCGACAAACCCACGCGGACCGGAGGCGCTTCGGCCGGAGCAGGCGCGACACGACAGTGGTGCAGGCCGAAGCGATGCGTGTCAAGGCAGACCGACGGCTGCTTAGCGTACGCAACGGGTCGAACGCCCTAGCGGCAGGTTTGGGTGGAAAGCGGACGTTCCTAAGACGCAATGCTGCGCCTTCGATAGAGGCATAATGTGAAGTAGCCTGCCGAGAGCAGGAGATTGATCATCGCCGCATCAAACGGAAAGGTGAGACTGATTTTAGAACAATCCAGCCGCACGTCAGCAGTGACAGGTGCAAGTAAGCTGAAGGCGCGGCCATGGGCGCAAGCGTTTCAAATGGACCCGCTCTTGTCATGTAGAACAACGCCAACACCGACAGCGCGGCTAAAAGGAACGCTACCGCATCGGAAGCGCCTATCGTGATGAGCAGCCAGAGTATCAGAACGGAAGCCGCGAATGGTGCGGCCTTGGTTAGGTTGGTCGAAACGATAGTGAGCATCAAAGTCTGAGATTGCCGCACTGAGCCAATGTCCGCAATGGGTGGAAAGCTGCCACTAGCTTAGCTGGCCTGGACAATCCTCATCCGCTGCTCGGGCCTGACCTGCGTCTGCAAATAGGCTGGGTCGAACTCAGCTCGGCTCACGAGAGCGTCCCACTGGGGAAGCCTGATGACCCGTTGATGCCATTCTACCAGCCCGTCAGCCCGTAGGCTCTGAAGTGTTCTGTTGACGTGGACGGCAGTCATCGCAGTCGCGTCTGCCAGTTGGGTTTGCGTTACGGGCAGGTCGAAGACGAAGTCGTCGCTGCCATCGTCGGCGTGAAGACGAGTGGCCATCTCGCAGAGGAGATGCGCAATCCGCGTCTTCGCATCGCGGCGCCCAACATTGACGACCCACTCAGCGAGGATAGCGGCGTCCACCGTGGAATCCCGCCACAGCGCCTCTGCAAGCGCGGGGTAGCGCGCGGTCGCCTGCCTGATCGCTGCATGAGGGATACAGAGGATTGTCGCAACGGAGAGTGCCTGCAAGGCGGATGTTGCCAAGGGCTGCACTACCGAGTGCAGGTCACAAATGTCACCCGGAACGTGGAGAGCCGTGATCTGCCTCGCGCCTTCGCCAGTTTGGTCGAAGCGGCCCACGATACCGGCCACGACGAGGGACACGTGGTCCACGTGATCACCAAGAGGGACGAAATCGGAGTTTGCGGTTACCTGTCGGGCGTGGCCGGACAGGTTGAGAACCGCTTGCTTCTCCTCTTGGGTCAGAACCGAACGACCGGTGAGCCGGTCAAGATATAGATGGAGGTTGGGTCCGCTGAAGTAGCTCATGATGCGCTCCGATCTGCAAGCGGGAGCGCGTATTATCTCTCAGCCACCGACGCCTGCGGGCGGAATGATCGGTGATAGTCCTCCTATAACACCGATCAGCGTGATCACCTATTACGGGGGTTTCCCGCCGTTCCTTGCCCAGAGGGTCTATCACCATCCCGAATGTGGGGGTCGTTGCGCAGGGTTACCGCGTCATTGAAAGCTACCGTCTCGATCAGCCGGTGCTGCTCGTCCTCGATCTCGATGCAGAGCGCCGTATTCAATTCACCAGAGAGAAGGTCGCCCGCCATTACTCCACGGAGACTCTCGACCGCCTTCTTGCGCGCAGCTGCATTGTCCGGGAGCTCGACGCCCTCATTGTCTTTGACGAAATCAGCGCCGTCGCAGAGGTTCATGTAGAACACAGGCACGATCTGCGTGTAGGCGCATCGTCCCCATGCGACCCTAACATGTATTGTATTGAGGGGCCCCTTACGGCAGCTTTGGGTCGAAAGCTGCCATTAGCGGACGGTCCGCTGACGACCCAAATGCGACGTTAGCGGCTTACGTCTGATTTCGACCGATTGCAGACAGTTGAATGAGCGGTAGTTGGGCGGCATGCACAGGCTTGCTCTCCCGATTGTCGGATGTTTTGTCGTTGCCTGATGTTCAGCAGACGTGCCGAACTTTCTTCCCATGGCATTCTCCAGGGCTCCGGCAAGGTGAATCGCTTCATTCGGCTTCCTAATGCCGACGTTCTGGCGCGGCTGAGTGGACGCAATGATCGACAGTGCCTGGGACCTTTCTCGAGTCCCGCTTGGTCATGCGATGGCGAGCTCATCATCCGCTCCGTCTCAGCCAAGCAGAGGCCACCCCGGTCATTCAAATGACTCTGCCAGTCGTCAATCGAGCGGTGGGGAAGAAGATCAACCTCATGGAAGAGCATCACGGGACGACTGATGAAGCGAAAGATTCCGCTAGCGTCTCATAAGTATGGTCTGAAATACCCAAGAAGCGGAACAGTCGCAAAAATCTGCTTCTCGGCTTCCTTGGTCTTCGATCCGTCGACGACGATGATGTCGCCCGGATAGATTTGCGGATCTTTCGCCTCCCCGCGCCGGATGGAGGTCAGATCGCAAGCAGCAGCCTGTCGCTGACCGCCGATCGTCCGGAACCCCCGAGTGACGGCGAATAGCTGTCAAAGAGCACCGTCCCGTGAGCGCCATACCAAACCCGACTGCCTGACGTTTGTCGCTCTGCGGCGCAGTACCGCCAGCACTCGCGCTATTAGCGAGCAGGTGCATAATCCGATGATCCACAGCGCTCGAAAAAGTAGGCTGATGCCAACAAACGCTTTGATCCAGACAGGGGCGGCGGGCGTATCAAGACTCTCCCGCCAGTCTTCCCAGCAACCGTTTTCCACTGCCGCCACATTCTTCGGTGAGGCCAGGATCGGGTCTTGCGCCACGTCGAGGCACAGATCTCTAAAAGCGTCCCTGTTCTTCTGGTGCGCCGCGGGGTCGGTAGTGGCGAAGTATGAAGTCCCAATCAAAATACAGATCGCCGTCACGACGCCAGCGTGGGAAAGCCGAAACCGCCTCCGATGTGCTCCCGAGGACATTCGCCAGAAATTGGACGTGTCGATTCGACTGAACGGAGGGGCGGTCACGAGTTAAGATGACTACAGCATCTTTCGGAACCAGATCGGACCAAAACGGACCTAGTTAGTCGACCCATAGTCTGTTGCGTTGTTGGAAAATGTCGGCCACGAAAGAAAGATCAGCGATGTCGAATCACAAGGTGGGTGCTGCTCGGTGCATCCGCCTTGTTTCCCAAGACCCAGGCTGCACTCTCGACCGGCAGATAAGTTCCGTTCGGTCCGATATGGTCCGGTTTCACGATTTTTCTTTTCATGTCAGCGGCTGACGCGTTGCTGTGTCTGCGTAGAAAGCAGCGTCGGAGAATTTTCGTGGTTCATACCAAAAAAGCTTGGGTCAAACCTGAGGTGAGGGAGATCACGCTGACGGAAAACGAAATGCGAGTGCTTTTCGCCGATGCAAAGAAAGGCTCCGACGAAAGCCGCAAAGGCCGAGCGGCCTAATTTTCGGGCCCCCGACAGATGGCAGGTAATAGCCCTACACACCTGTCCGGGGAGAGTACCGGAGAACCAGATCGTGAAGCGGAAGGGCGAGAGGCCGTTCCGCAGTTTTCATTGCCGATCTTCAATGCCGGCACCGAAGTGCTGGTCCGCCACATCAAGGAAGCCCGGTTTCTCAGAGCCGAGTTTTTCGATCCGGAGCTCTTCGGCGAGCCCGCATGGGACATACTTCTCGATTTGTACGCGGCTGCCCTAACACAACGACGCATTTCCACGAACGCACTCGGCGTAAGCTCCGGCGTTCCTGGGACGACCATGATACGATGGTTGCGCACTCTGGAGGCCAAGGGCCTGGTGCGTCGGCATCCAGACCCCGTCGACCTCCGACGGGTATTCGTCGCCTTAACTCACGATGGGCAGCGGTCGATGGATGCGATGTTCGACGCTCTATGGAAACGGACGGCTGCTCTTCAGTTGCGACGCTGAACGGATCGATGGATAGACTTCTCGAGGCGATCGATTGCCATAGATAGCTGCGCTCCGATCTCAGGTGGTGCGCCGTTTTCATCCAGCAACTGGAGCGCTTCTGTCAGAAGACGGAGGGCCGCGGACCAGCGCGCCTGCTTGCCCAATACCTCTTCAGTGCCCGCTGCCGGGGGCTTTGACGCACATGTACTCACTGCGACCTCCGAGCAACGGTCGCCGCGCTTTTACCGCTTTACTCGACGCAAGTCACGAAGCTTGATTAATCGTCATTAACTGTGTTCGTCCCATATTGGCACGCTGTGACCCCCGCCCGATACGTCCAGCGCGAGCGCTTCTTCGATTTGTCGACGCAAGTGATGGGGGTCTCTGACTGCGGCTGATCCGATCGTGCTCGCAAGCCTCGTTATCGCAAGGTCGAGATGTGAGCTTGCGTCACCTGGTGCTCCCGACGCGTCCAGCATTTCCAAGGCGCTCTCCATTAGACGCAACGCTTGCGCCCAGTCCCGTCTTCGCTTTGATTCGGAACAGCACCCCACGGCAATTCCTCCTTTTATTTCACCAAATGGTGAGGCTCGTAACCGTTCCATGAACATTTGCACCGAAATGGAGCGATCGAAGCTGATGCACTTAGTTGTGTATCAGCATTACAAACGTTAGCCACCGCGGGCGCGAACCGCAGGGGAGTGTTTAATGCAACGTCCGAGGTCGCCCACCGCCTCAGATGCGGAGCATGTCGTGTTGTCTGTCGACGACGCCCGGCAAATCGCTCGGCTTTTGCGCCTACTCGAGACGTCGCCGACCGAGATCGCCGACCGAGATCGGTCCGATCTCAAAGAGCAGGCCCGGGCGATTATCTCTGAGCGAAATAGAAGGGCGCGTTTCTTCGGCAAGGCAATGTTGGGGGAACCAGCCTGGGACATGCTCTTGCAGCTCTACGTTTCGCCGACCGGCGCGATGGCCATTCGCGACCTGGTGATGATGACCGAAGAGCCAAAGACGACAGCAATCCGGTGGATCGATT
>DATFDJ010000143.1:0-6082 GCA_035252115.1 Nitrospira sp.
TTCTCCAAGCCGTCGTCGTCGCCGGCAGACGCGTCCGCTTCCGGCGCCCCATGCCCGGCGTAATAGACGATCACCGTATCTTTTTCGCCGGCCTTGCGTCTGAGGTCGGTTCCCAACGTGCGTTTGAGATTCATCAGCGTCGCCTGATCGTTCAGGAGCAGCGTCGTCTGGTCTTTCGGGATGCCGATCTGGTTCGCCAGGTAGTCGTGGAAGGCCAGCGCGTCCTTGTCGGCATAACGCAGCGGCTGCACGGCTTTGTATTGAGATATGCCGATGACGACGGCCCAGATTTTGGCCCGGTCGACGAGGCGTGTCACGCTCAACGTCCGGCTGGCCGAAAGATTGTCGCGGTCGATCGCGGTGACCACGATCTGATTTTTTCCTTCGCGCAACGTGAGCCGCTCCGCGAATTCCAGGTTGGTTTGCACCTCCGGCGCATCCGGTTTGACTGCGATGCCACGGCTCTCTCGCTGAGTCACGAGCTGACCGTTGAGGCGAATTTCCACCCGAGCCATCCCCTTTTCGCTGGCCGCGGCCCCCGCAAAGTTGATGCGTTCCACGCCGACTTCCATACCGTCGGACGGTGTCGCGAGGGCAATAACGGGCGGCGCATTCTGGAACAGTTTGACGACGGGCGTTCCGGAAATCGTGGGAACAGGCATGTCGCCCTTGATCGATTCCCGAGTGTCCGTGACGTCTGCCTTCGCCACCCAGCCGGTCTCATTCGGAGGAATCTGCACGCGATACCAGTCGCCGAGTTCCCCCGACACCGCCAACCCCTGGCCTTTGGTGCCGGACGCAATGACGGACGTCTCCGGTCCTGCGCCGCTGTGAATTTTGATCGAGGGCACGTCGATCGCGACGAGCTTGTTGGTGGCGACGATGTGAGGAGTGGGCCGGTGATCGACGGCGAGCTTGACCGTTTCATCCAGGGTCGTATTCGACCCCCTCTCCTTTATATAGAGCCGGACCGGAAAGTGATCGTCTTTGATCTCGCGGCCGACGAAGAGATTGGCCGAGGCCCGTTTCGCCTCATCCGGTTTGAGCGAGCCGAAATCCAGGCGCCCCTTGGTCAACTGAAGGGTCTGGCTCGGGGGAACAGAAAGTTCGATGGAGGTGTTCTGCGCGGGGACGGTTCCGACGTTTTTCACGGTCACCAGCAGATCGACGGCTTCGCCTTTTTGAATGCGCCCGTCGCCGTTGCCAACCGAGGTGCCGCTCCCATCGTCGACGATTTGAATGGTATAGGCGAATCGGGGACGCGGAAGCCCTTTCATCGCGACAATCGCTTTGAGGGAATCGGGAATGAACCCGTTGTACTCCTCGAACTCCACACGGATCGGAATCGCACCGTCCGGCCGGTCGGCCGGCACTTTGATCGCCACCACATCGTCCGCGCTCTGGCCGCCCTCGATCCGTCCCAGATAAAACAGGTGGCCGTCGAGCGCCGGATCGTCGCTCTTGATTCTGGCCTGGACGCGATACATCGGGCCCTTGCCCTTGTTTTTGACGGTAAGCTTCAGGACGAGTTCGCTGCCGGCCTTCACTTCGACCGGATTGATCGCGAGATCGGCGTCGGGAAGCGGCGGTGGCGAGGGCGGCGCACCGATTTCGTTTCCGCGCCGCTGCATCTTTTCGGAGAGCTGGGCGCTGAGCGTGGGAGGCGTCGGAGGCTGAATGCGCACCGTGCGATCGCGGCCTCCCGAGACGACGAGCTCCCCGTCGGGCGACATGGCGAGGGACCAGATCGCCCCCTTGTGTCCGCCCAGGGTGTGGCGTTCGTTACCGGAGGACACATCCCAGACGCGCAGAGTCCCGTCGGCTCCCCCCGAGGTCAGCGACCGGCCATCGGGCGAAAATGTGATCGCATACACTTCGCCCTTGTGCCCGGTGAACGTGAGATGTTCTTCACCGCTTCGGAGATCCCAGAGGCGGATGGAACCGTCCGCGGACGCGCTCGCGAGCCATTGACCGTTCGTGTTGAAAGCGAGACTGCGGATCGCTCCGGTATGGCCGACCAAGGCTTGCCGCTGTCTGCCGGTTGCGATATCCCACAGATGGACCTGCGTGTCGCTGCTGCCGGTGGCCAGCAGCCGGCCGTCGGGCGAAAAACGCAGCGCGTAAACAATCCCGAATTGTCCTCTCACGGACTTCAGCTCTTTGCCCGTCGCCGGGTCCCAGAGCCGGAAACTGCCGTCGCTGCCGCCGGTGGCAAGGGTCTTCCCGTCCGCCGAAAAGGCCACAGCTCGCACCGCGCCAAACGTGGACGTGACAGCCCGCAGCTCGCGGCCTCCGGCGACGTCCCAGATGCGGACGGATGTGTCTCCTCCGCCGGACGCAAGCCATGCTCCATCCGGGGAAAAAGCGAGCGCGTGGACGGCGCCCGTGTGCCCGCGCAGCACGCGCAGGTCGTGACCCGTGTCGGATTCCCACAAGCGGATCGTTTGATCGGTGCCCCCCGACGCGATGAGGCGGCCGTCCGGTGAAAAAGCGACGGCCAGAATTTCGTTCGTATGGCCGCTCAAGAGGCGCGTGGCCTGCTCGAGCGCTGAAGAGGAGAGGGGGAGCCAGAAAAGCCACCACGCGAGAAGCCCGGCACCGATTCTCCGGTACATGATGCGGACGCGGCCACTTCCGCTCACGGCAGTGCCCTCCGCCGCGCGAATGTCCCTCGCGGCAGCAATCGCTAACGGTATGCTTCACGAATGGCGGACGAACGTGTCCATTCCACAGTATGTCGAGGGATCCTCGTTCAAAGTTCACCCTACGTGAGGGCGGTAGTCTAGGGAGGGGCCGCACAGGAAGTCAATGAATTCCTGGCATCTATACGAAAGTGGGGCAGGAGATCGGAATAATGCGTGTTATTTACGGCTGGCGTTCGGAATCTCGACCATCAAGGCTGCTTAAGAATACGAAACGCCGCACGTTGATCGGCGGATCCGGAACGGGTGACTTTTCTCAGAATGATCTGTTGCAGCCGTTGTCGCTGCTCTCCCTCCATCGGCAGAAATTTCACGCCGAAGAGGTCCCCAGTCACCCAACAGACGAGGGCGCCGGCAAATACCATCGGAGGCTTCCCATCCTCGACATCGACGCAAAGGTTCAATCGAGAGCCGACCGGCGGAGGACTCGCGCTGGATATCTTGGAGCCGGTCTTCGAGACTTCTCGCATAATGCCCTCAACCCCGTCGACATGAGGCGTGCCTTCGAGACTATAAGTCACTCGGTAAGACAGCGGCGCACGTTCTGCATCGCGCCGATCCAGCGCATCCGGCATTTTGAGATGGGAAGGCGAAGGGGGCTTCGGTTTCATCGTTCACCCCCTTCTCGCTTTTCTGCATTTCCAAGCACGCCGCTTAACAGCGGGATCAGCGTTTCCGCCTTGATGGGTTTTTGATAATAGGCGGCAGCGCCGAGAGACAACGCCCTGACTTGCGCCTCTTCGTGGTCCCGGGCGCTGACGATAATCACGGGAATCTCCGCCAGAAGACGATTGGATTTCACACGTTCCAGCACCAAGAATCCGTCGCCCCCCGGTAAGCCGAGATCCAACAGAAGCGCGCGAGGGTGGTGTAACCGAGCGAGATTCAGCGCCTGGATGCTATCGGCCGCCCAGATCGGGTGGTATTGGTGAGCTTCCAGCACAGTACGCAGGATGTGCCAACTGTCGATTGCATCATCAACAATTAAAATCTTCGGTTTCATGTGTCGGCCCGGATATAGGGTGAACTGGCTGCCTGCCAGGCTCTCTACAGGGTCAATCAGGACCGGCTGTGCCTGTCCTCCTGGCAGAACCGTATGCCTGGAAAGAATGAGGCGGACGGAGGCGGGCGAGATATAGCTCGCCCGCCCAAATACTGAGCGGAGGGATCAGAGAACACGACGCGAGAGACGGCATAGCCGGAAGCGTGATGCTCGAGGAGATCGACTGACTCAGAGAAGCTCGGATGAGACGATTCTTGATCGGTGTCCTCTGTGGGATCGGCCGTTTCTCCATCGACGAGGGCGGTATCATGCAGCGTTGCTGTGAAACAGTCCTCGCATGTGGCTGACTCGACGAGATTGGAAATTATGCAAAGAATGAACAGACAGAGAAGGACCGTTTGTGTAAGCCGAATTGGGGAATGACCGTCCACACCGCGCAACGTGCGTTTCCTTCCGTGTCGAAGTTGCAGAAGCATGAAGTCAACCTGAGACGTGGAGACCACAACAGCTTATCCGTGTATGTCTACCACCAGGCGCGCAAGAATACCTCAAATTTCCGGAAAAGTGCGTGTTGTCGATCTCCTCAAAGAGAGAGGAGAGGAGGGGCGGAGTACATCATGCCGGACTGTGGCGCGACCGGGAGCTTCACCTCATTAATAGAGGCTCTTGCTCACTTCGTTGGAGAGCCCACTGTTGTTGCCTGATGTGTCGAAGTCGGAGACGGCGAAGAAGTAGGTCTGACCTTTGGGAAGTGTGATGGTGTAGGTATTGGCCACTCCGATAGTGAATGGCGAGCCTGGATAATTGTAGACGCCGGATGCAGTCCCCACGAACACCTTGTATCCTGCTAAATCTGATGCTGCAACCGGATTCCAGGACAGCGTTGCCGTTCCCGTCGTCGGGACTGAAGGCGAGGTGGTTGGCGGCGTGGTCGGCTGTGTCGTTGGGGTACTTGACGGCGTACTTGGCGTCGTGGATGGTGACGGCGCCGTTGATGTCGGAGTCGTCGATGTCGTGGGCGGGGTGGCGGTCGCTGCAAACGAGACAGACAGCCCATCCACTCGCCCGCCCGTATACTGGCTATGCGTGAAGGCGAGGGTGTTGCTGCCGGTCTTCCATGCGGACACCGGGACGGGGATCCGAATCGTCCCGCTGGCGTAACTGGGACCGGGTCCGGGCCAGAGCGCGATCCGGGCGCCGCCGTTGATCGACAAGCTTCCCCAATCCGTATGATCGCAATCGAAGCAATTCACAATCAGCGTTGAAGCCGTTGCGCCGGCCGGCACGGTGACGTGAAGGGTGGTCGTCAGCGTTTCGGGATTCGCCGCAGTAAATTGAAGAGGTAGCGGTCCAGTTCCAATCAGACTGGTTCCCTCACCTCGCACAGGACTGAGGAAGGAGACCGCTCCCAGAGAGGCCAGAAAAAGCAACGTGAGTAACGGACGATCTGTCACTGAGAACCTCCGTTATTTGCAAGGAACATATTCTTGTCGGACATATTGTCCTGGTCGAGATTTGTGTTCAGTTCGCTCGGCTCCATCGCAATGCACATGCCGGGCATTGTGTGAAAACGTTAAGGACGATCAAATGTATTTTTTGAGGGAAATGTTAGATTTGTTGAGGCAAACTCTGATCGTCCCCACCAGAGACGTCTAATCCTCAGCAAAAGTTCGATGTAGGGATGCTTCCCGCCTAAGTACGAACTCGAACATAAGCAGCGGAGCAAGGCTGGAGCTCAATATGGATGCTCGTTCTTCCTCCTTTAGAGGGGGCCTCGCTCCTACTTTTTTGGAAGGCCGAGAGACGTCTGGTCTGATAGATTCGCGGCAGAGGGAATGGCATGCATCAGCATACCGCGACATTACAAGCTCTTCGGAGCTATCGGTTTCGGAAACCGAAAACCTTCCGGGCCTATCTCGGTCTTCTTCAAGGCATGTTCCTTATTCTATTTGGTGCACATGGAGGGATTGTCCTGTGGTCCTCGGTCTCGGGGTGGGTCGTGGTCAAACTTGTCGTCCTCGTCGGCATCTTGGGCGCCATTCTCTCGGTGTCCCAATCCGTGTTGGCACAGCCTCAGATCATCATCTCGCTCATCGTGACTGATGCCGCAATATTGTTCACGACCGGATCGAGGGGGAGTGATGCCGCGATGCTCTGTGCGGTGATGCTCCTCTTGGCCATGTCCTCGTATATCGGGTCGGTGTTTGATTTCGGCCTCCTCAGCAGTGGGCTCATTCTGGGCTATGGGGTGGTCCTTCAGCGTGACGCAGCCCTGGAGACCGAAGCGGTCTTGGTGCTGCCCGCGTTGCTCTGTCTGACCTTGGTATTTGTGAGCAAGCTCGGATTGCTGGACGAGGAAATCCAGCGATTGGATGAG
>DATFDJ010000144.1:0-3901 GCA_035252115.1 Nitrospira sp.
AATCTTCTTCACTTCAGGATGAAATTTGCGGCAGAAGGGACAATCCGGATCATCGAACACCACAATCGGGCGCAGCGCAGGCTCCCTCTGTGCCTCGGCTTGTGGTTTCAACAGAATGACCTTGGAGAGATCCAAGCCCGAGAGCACCTCCTGCTGCTTGCGCCTCACGTAGTCCCTGGTCAAGTTCCGTCCGGAAGCCAGGTCGAACAGGCCACCCGAGAAGACGTACCGCCCGCTTTCATGGACGTACAGAATGCTCGCCTCCAACGCCGCGCCGTCGGTCTCGACCAGGTACCAGCCAGGGATCTCGATTGGCGAGAGCTGCTTGATCGTCACTCCGGGGAACTTCGCTTCGAATGTTGCTCTGACCGCCCCTTCCGGAAGTTCCTCCGCAACAACGGGCCCTGAGCCACATAGCATCGCGACTACGACCAGAGTGACCCTCATCGAGAGTCCCAGCAGTTCTGCTGTTCGCATGAGCACACTCCAACATGTTCCGGTCATCATCTTGCTCCCTTTGGTTATTATTGGATCGGCACCGCGGATGGGTTAAACGAACCCGGTGGGCTGTACACGCTGCTGGATGGAGCAGACGACAAGAAAAACTCCTCGAGTTCCTTTCCATCCGACACAATGAAGTCCACCTCCCGATCCGCTGAGATCTCGATGATCGGGAAGATCGAGGAGGCCATCACGGCGTAGTGGCGAGCCAGCAAGGACGCCGCGTTTCCCGCTCCGCCCGCCACCCCCGCCATTGCGAGCTGGCCCGCCGGCGGAAACGTGAAGGCTTGCGATGGACTGCTGGAGATCACGAAGCCCTGTTGAAACGGCATGAACGCGCGGCTGATGCCCGACACGAAGCCCGCCAGGAGCGAGCGCGCCAACATCGCGCCCTCTTTCATCACCACCGGCCCGCGCATGCCAGCTTTGCCGTCCTCGCCGGCGACGAACCCTTTAATGGTCATGTCCACCGCTGTGCCGTTCTGCCGGACGCAGGAGATATTCACCCCGCGAATCTGCACGCGCTCCGACGACAATTCCGCGAGCCCTTCCCCCATTAAGAAGCAGTCGGTGGCATGCACCCGAAAGTCATTGGGGAGTTTCATCAGATCCCGGATCTGCATCAGGATGGGAGAGGGACTGTTCCCCATCGCGCCTCCGCCCCCTCCCGTAGCGCCGGCGGTCCGCGCCGGCGCATCCAAGCCGGAGCGCAATTTGACGGGCACGATCGTGCCCGTGGGCAGCCAGTACTTCTTGGGCTGATTCGTCCGAAGGGACACCGGCTCGACCCGGAAGGTGCGAATGCCATCGGTCGGTGCCACAATGACATCTTTCTTCTCACTGCCGACCTGGCGAGCAGGGATGGGCGCGGAGGCCGTGCCTGGAACCCGCGGCGGAGTGCCGGAGCGCTGGTTGAGGGCATCCGGCCCTTGGGTCCAGGTCGGAGGAAGCGGGGGCGGCAGGACCCCGTTTCGTACGGCTGTCTTGTCCGCTCGCCCGTCGCCCGTCGGCCTGGACTCAGGTTTCGTTGGTTCGTTCTCTTTCGCTTCCATGCGAATACGCAGGCTGTCAATCATCCGCCGCAACTCGTCCTTCTCCTGCGACAACGCCTCGATCTTCTTTCCTGCCTCCGCCCGCCAGATCTCCTGGTCCGTTTTCGCCGCATCCAACGAGACTGGTTTGGACTGGGCCTGCGCCCGAGCCCCATGACTGCCGGGTGTCCGGAATTGGTTGAGCCCCACCGTGCCGACGGCGAGCACCACGAGACCGATCAGCCCGATCAGCCATTTCGACGGCGGCGTCTTCGGTTTCCGGTTCGGATCACCGCCCGGATTGAGAATTGGGCTTGTTGGTTTCTGCTGCATCGGATTCATGTCGTCATGCTCGTTCGTTTCGGCGTGGAGTGAGTCTGCTCCCGGCTCATGGCCCAACCGTGCCGCTCTATTTCGCCGCCGGAGACGGAACCAGATCGATCCACAAGACTCGCACCTCCTCGCCCGATTCGATGACGTGGCGATTCAAGGCGATCGCGAGCTCCTTCCCTGTGAAAAACTCCGACTCCCGGAGCGTCTGCGTCCCGGACGTCTTGTTCGCCAGCCGGTATGCCATCACGCGATAGCGTGGACAGCGGGATTCGATCCCCGTGACGACGTCGAGCTCCATCCACCTGGGATACTGCTCCGGGTCGATCGGTGCTGAATGGCAGCTTCGCGGCAAGTCTTCCAACGCCGCTCGCCGCATCAACTCGACGAGCCCATCCGCGTAGTCCGTCGCCATCTTGACGGGATCGTCTTCCCCCGGCGCTCCCTCCGCCCGATCGTCCTCGACCGTGATCCGTTGCGTCGATTCCGCGCTGGCCACCAGTTCGAAGACGTAGGCCTGTCTGCCGGCCATCACCACGAGATCCGCCGGGCTCGTGCGGACTCGAACCATGACATACCGGCCCTGCGCCTTCGCCTCCAGATCCGGTTTGGAGCTAGAGACGGACGTCACCTCTTCGGGCAGCTCGATGACATTGATGTCACGAAGCGACACCGCCGCCCGCAGCGTCCGGCTATCCGCGACGGTCAGTCTCTGATCGGCCTGACTGAACGGCGGACTTGCCAGCGCGAGCGCGATCGCGATGCTGGCTACTGATCGCCACAATCTCAGGCCTGAAGTCTTTGAATCGCAGTGTGAGATGGTATTCACGCTCTTCCTCCGCCACCAGAATCGACCCTGAAAACCGGCGTTCCAACCCGCTGATGATCACGTCGTCACCGACGATCTCCGTCGCGTCCGGGAAAAACACCCGATTGAGGTTATTCCCGACGATGTAGATCCGCTCGGCCCCCAACCCTTCCGACATCATCCCGTACTGCTCCGGCGCCACGTAGCGCAGCAGGACCGTGTGGCCGAACTCGACGGATCTCGGCGTGACATTCGTCACGAACGGCAGCAAGGTCAGGGCGATCTGCCGCCGGTACTCATCCGAAACATTCCCGTCGGAGGTCACCAGGTATTCCTGGGAGACCGACGCGGGAACCACGTGGAGAATCTCCACCCGGCGATACAAGCCGTTCGCCATCAAGGCCAGCACCAATCCGATGTTGGCCAGGAGCAGGAAGAACGCGATGGCCCGCGTGCTGTAGAGATCCTTCACATAGCGTCCGATATGCATGCGCTCCTCACTCGATCAACTCCCGAACCGTTCCATCCGGCCCCAACGGCAGGTCGAATCCCGGGATCCCGTACCAATACGCGAAGTGGAAGATGAATCCGTCGCTCTTCCCGCTCTTCAGCGTTGAAATCATGAACGTGCACAGGAGGCCAACGACGAGCAGAGAGGTCAGCTGCCGCGTGAGGATGCCGATGAAGCCGCAGAGAATCAGCACGATCAGTTCGTCCAACTCCCACCAGGCGATCTGTGGCGGACTGTCCATATATCTCGGGATGAAGACCTGCATCGTGACCCTCCGTACCGGCACCCACCCGCTGACCCGTGGACCCGGATCTGTCGCCGTGAACCAGAACGGGATGGAGTCGTCTGTGCAACCCCATCCCGATCGAGCCTGTGCCTTACATCAGTCCCGTGGTAATGGTCGGGATCACGGTTGGTAAATAAAAGGACCCGGCTGCGACGCCGAATCCGGTGAACATGTAGCCCCACCGGCCGGCCATCGCAGAACCCAGCCCGATCGCCCCGGCAATCAGGCCCAGCAAGGTGCCGAGCGAACCTTGCATCCAGCCTGTCAACAGGGTGTTCAGCGGGCCGAACGTCGCGTCCGCGCCCGCAAACGCAGGCACCGCCATGATCACCATGCTGGCGAACAGAACCATTGCAAACACACCAAGAAGCGCTGTCATCTTCTTCACGAGCTTACCCATGAGCCCCCTCCAGGTTGTATCGTCAGGACCACTG
>DATFDJ010000145.1:0-6541 GCA_035252115.1 Nitrospira sp.
TTGGTGGACAGGATATTCTCCGCGGAGCATGTGATCGTGATTTGAACCAGGCTCCTAGTTCCGAAGAGTCTTCTCTGAAAGAAACATCGTCGTCGGATCAGGAGTAGGAATAGGAGATGTGAATTCGGGTGAATCACGACAACCTCATGGAACGCAAGGAAAGTTCATCCAGGAATTGTGTTGATAAGACTGGGGATGGATGAAGGGTTTGCAGTGTGTACGCCTTCAAGAACCACGGGATAACGCTGTCGGGTTTGAACATGCCTTGCCTCGTTCGGGAAGCGTCCCGGTGCGGGATGGTCGAAAATCAACAACGGAAGACTACTTATCCACAGGTGTGAATAAGCCTGTGTATGGCTGAGGATACGGATGACTATGACGGCGGCAAGCGTGTGGCAGGACGCCTTGGCCTATATCCAAGGGAAAGTGCCGAAACAGGTGTATGACACGTGGTTTACGCCCGTCCACCTCGAACGGATCGAAGATACGACCGCCCAGATCGCCGTCCCGAACAAGTTCTTCGGCGATTGGTTGAGCCAGCACTATGGCTCTCTCTTGCAGGAAGCGGTGTCGAACGCCCGCGGCGGTGGTGAAACAGCGGTTTCGTTCGTGGTCTTCAGCCGACTTCCCGGCAAACCGGCCGATCCCACCGTTATTGTGCAGGCAGCCAAGGCGGCCGTCGCCCTGAAGCCGAAGCGCGGTATTCAACTCAATCCAAAATATACGTTCAAGAATTTCGTGGTCGGGGCTGGGAATCAGTTCGCTCACGCGGCCTGCATGGCTGTGGCGGAACAGCCGGCAAAAGCCTATAACCCCTTGTTCATCTATGGCGGCGTGGGACTCGGAAAGACGCATCTGTTGAATGCGATCGCCAACCATGTGGCGGAGCGCACCGATCTCAGGATTGCTTACCTCACGACGGAACAGTTTACGAACGAGGTCATCAATTCCATCCGCTACGACAAGATGATGGATCTCCGGAAACGCTATCGGCATATCGACATGCTGATGATCGACGACATCCAGTTCTTGGCCGGGAAGGAACGGACGCAGGAAGAGTTTTTCCACACCTTCAATTCGCTCTACGAAGCGCACAAGCAGATCGTCCTCTCGAGCGATCGCTTCCCGAAAGAGATGCCGGACATTGAAGAGCGGCTCCGCTCCCGGTTCGAATGGGGGTTGATTGCAGACCTGCAGCCTCCGGACGTCGAGACGCGGATCGCGATCCTGCGGAAGAAATCGGAGGACGAAGGGATTACGTTGCCGGAGGACGTCATCCAATTCCTCTCGACCACGATGAAGAGCAACATCCGCGAGCTTGAAGGCTCGCTCGTCCGTTTGGGTGCCTATGCCTCGCTGACCGGGCAAGCCATCACGCTCGATATGGCCAAGACCGTGTTGCGCGATCTCATCGGGGACAAGAAGAAGATCGTCGCCATGGAGGATATCCAGGAAGTCGTGAGCACGTGGTTCCACGTCAAGATCGCGGATCTCAAATCACGGCGCCGCAGCAAAACGCTGGTCCATCCCCGACAGATCGCCATGTATCTGTGCCGGGAGCTGACCGACGCGTCCTATCCGGAAATCGGCCGGCACTTCGGAGGCAAAGACCACACGACCATTATCCACGCCTGCCGGCAGATCACCAAGGCGCGGGAAAGCGACAGTGCGCTGCAGACCACCTTGGACGGCTTGAAGGACAAGATCCTCCGAGGCTGAGCGGTGGGTCGAGGGAGAAGGGAACCATGAAAGTTCGTATCGGGCGGGACGAGCTCCTGACGGGGCTGCAGCGGGTTCAAGGCGTCGTGGAAAAACGGAACACCATGCCGATTCTGTCGAATATCTTGATCGAGGCGAAGCAGGAAGGCGCTGAAATTGTCGCCACGGATCTGGAGATCGGCATGCGCGGCCTGTACAAAGCGGCGGTGCACAAGACGGGCGGCATCACCGTGTCCGCCCGCAAGCTCTACGAGATCATCAAGGAATTGCCGCCGGGAGACATCGATCTAACGAGCGGCGACAATAACTGGACGACCATTCAGGCCGGCAAGAGCCAGTTCAAGATCGTGGGTCTTCCCAGCTCGGATTACCCGGCGCTTCCCGTCATTGAACGCGAAGGCCTGACGCCGTTGTCCGGAGCGGGACTCCTGGAATTGATCCGCAAGACCCTCTTTGCGGCGGGCGACAACGATGCCCGCTACATTCTGAACGGTCTCCTCGTCACGTTGATCACCGGCGAAAAGAAAACGATGTTGCGCCTCGTCGGGACGGACGGCCATCGCTTGGCGGTCGCCGAACAGGACTTGGGAAAGGCCGGGGCCAAAGGGGCGCCGCAGGAGATCAAGGCGATCATTCCGAAGAAGGCGGCGCATGAAATGCGGCGCCTGCTGGAAGAGAGCGGAGACGGCGAGCCGCTCATCGGGTTTACGAAGAACCTCATGATCTTCCGCAAGAGCGGATTGCTCTTGACCTCGCGTCTCATGGAAGGCAGTTACCCCAACTATCAGCAGGTGATTCCCAAGGAGAGCAACAGGAAAATCAGCGTCAATCGACTGGAGATCGAAAGTGCCCTGCGGCGCGTCTCCGTCTTATCGAAAGACAAGGCCAACGCCGTGAAGCTGTCGTTCGCTCCCGGCCAGCTCACGTTGTTCTCCAGCAATCCCGACTATGGGGAGGCGACCGAAGAATTGGCGGCGCGCTACGAGGGTGACGCGCTGAACACGGGGTTCAACGCCCGCTATTTGCTCGATGTCTTCGGCGTCATGGACGGCGAGACCATTTCACTTCAGATGGACGGGCCGCTGAGTCCCTGCCTCATCCAGGAGGCTGAAAGCCCGGGATTCAAGTGCGTCGTGATGCCGATCAAGATTTGAAGAAGTGACGGGGGACTTGTGACGAGTGACAAGTTGATTCGAAGTCGTGCGTCGGACTCGCTAGTCACCCGTCACCGGTCACTGGTCACTGCAGCGTAGGAGCCGAATGGCGACGAAAGAGACGGACGAAATCGCGGACGAGCCCCAGCAGGGAAAGTCGGACAGCTACAGCGCCGATCAGATCAAGGTGCTGGAAGGGTTGGACGCTGTTCGCAAACGCCCGGCCATGTATATCGGCAGTACCGGCGTCGATGGGTTGCATCACCTGGTCTACGAGGTTGTCGACAATAGCGTCGATGAGCACATGGCCGGCTTCGGCGAAGCCATCGACGTAACCATTCACATCGACGGCAGCGTGACGGTCGTGGACAACGGGCGCGGCATCCCGACCGGCATGCACCCCACCCAAAAGAAGTCCGCCGCGGAAGTGGCCCTCACCATCCTCCATGCAGGCGGAAAATTCGAGCAGGGCGCCTATACCGTGTCGGGCGGTCTCCACGGCGTCGGCATCTCGGTGGTCAACGCCCTCTCCGAATGGCTCGAGCTCGAAATCTGGCAAGACGGCCAGGTTTTCGAGCAGCGCTATGAGCGCGGCAAGCCGAATGCGCCGTTGAAGGATACCGGCAAGACGAAGCGTCGCGGGACGAAAGTCCGCTTCAAGCCCGACGGCCAGATCTTTGAAACATTGGACTTCAGCTTCGACGTGCTGGCCCAGCGATTGCGGGAACTGGCGTTCCTCAACAAAGGCCTCGCGATCGCCCTCAAGGACGAGCGGAAAGAGCCGGCCAAGGAACAGGTCTTTCTCTACAAGGGCGGCATCGTCTCCTTCGTCGAACATTTGAACGAGGCCAAGACCCCGCTGCACAAGCCGATCTACGTCAACGTCGAAAAAGAGAAGATGATCCTGGAGGTCGCGCTTCAGTACAACGACAGCTATGCGGAAAACCTCTTCTCGTTCGCCAACAACATCAACACAAGGGAAGGGGGAACGCACCTCGTCGGCTTCAAGGCCGCGCTGACCAGAACCATCAACAACTACGCCAACGCCAACGAGCTGCTGAAGAAGGAGACCGAATCGCTCACGGGCGACGATGTGCGCGAAGGATTGACGGCTGTGGTGAGCGTCAAGGTCCGCAATCCGCAGTTCGAGGGTCAGACCAAGGCCAAGCTCGGCAACAGCGAGGTGAAGGGCGTGGTCGAAGCGGCGGTGAACGACGCGCTCGGCACCTATTTCGAGGAGAATCCGACGGTCGCGCGTAAGATCATCGGGAAGGCAATCGATGCGGCCCGCGCGCGGGAGGCGGCCCGAAAGGCCAAGGACCTCATCCGCCGCAAAAGCGCATTGGACGGCGGTTCGCTTCCCGGCAAGCTCGCCGACTGCTCTGAAAAGGATCCGGCCGTGAGCGAGCTGTACATCGTCGAAGGCGATTCGGCCGGCGGCTCGGCGAAACAGGGACGCGATCGGAAATTCCAGGCAATCCTGCCGCTGAAAGGCAAGATCCTGAACGTCGAAAAAGCCCGCTTCGACAAGATGCTCACGAGCGACGAAATCCGCACGCTGATCATGGCCCTCGGCACGGGCATCGGACGCAAGCGGGAAGAAAGCGACAAGGCGGACAAGGATACGTTCGATATCGCGAAGGCGCGCTACCACAAGATCATCCTGATGACCGACGCGGACGTGGATGGGAGCCACATCCGCACCCTGCTGCTGACGTTCTTTTTCCGTCAGATGCCGGAGCTGATCGAGCGCGGCTACATTTATATCGCGCAGCCTCCGCTCTTTAAAGTCAAGAAGGGTAAAAGCGAGCGGTATCTCAAGGACGAAGGCGCCTTGAACGAATACCTCGCGGATCTTGCCGTCGAGGACGTCGAGGTCTATCTGGAGGGCGCGCCGGGATTCGTCACGGGACGGCGGCTGCTGCCGATTCTCAAAAAGCTGATCTCGTTCGAAACCCTCCTCGCACGGCTGAACAAGAAGAGTCACGAAGCCGCCATGCTGCGTGCGTTCGTCGCCGAGCCCCGGTTGGACCGTGACCTGCTCAAGAATCAGGCGGCGCTCCGGGATACCGTGGACAATGTCAGGAGGACTCTCACGATTGTATTCCCAAAGCTGGAGCCGAGTCTCGACATTCAACCGGACGAGGAACATCAGTCGAACAAGGTCGTTTGCCGGCTGCATGCCAACGGCGTCCTGCACGCGCTGGATATCACGCACGAACTGGTTGGATCGGCGGATTTTCGCGAGCTGCAGAAACTGTCGCCCGCCGCGATCGGACTCGGGCGCCTGCCCTACAAGCTCAAGGCGAAGGGGCAAGAGCAACTCGTGACGTCGACCGCCGATCTGGTCAAGGCCATCCTCGACCTCGGGAAACAGGGGTTGAGCATCCAGCGATACAAAGGGCTGGGAGAAATGAATCCGGAGCAGCTCTGGGATACCACGATGAATCCCGAGATGCGCACGCTCCTCCGGGTTAAGCTGGAAGACATGACCGGCGTCGACGAAATCTTTACGATTCTGATGGGCGACGAAGTCGAGCCGCGCCGGAATTTCATCCAGGCCCATGCATTGGAAGTGCGGAATTTGGACGTGTAGCGAGGAAGCTGTCAGCCCTCAGCGATCAGCTTGTTCGGAGCTGATGGCTGAAAGCTGATTGCTGAGAGCTAGAGGAAGCAATGCCCCCCGACGAGAGACTAGGCCAGATCGCGATCGAAGACGAAATGCGGTCGTCCTACCTCGATTATGCCATGAGCGTGATCGTGGGACGCGCGCTGCCCGACGTCCGCGACGGCCTCAAGCCGGTGCACCGCCGTATTTTGTTCGGCATGAACGAGATGGGCCTCGTGCACAACCGGGCCTACCGCAAGTCCGCCAAGATCGTCGGCGAAATCATGGGCAATTACCATCCGCACGGCGACTCGGCGATCTACGACACCCTCGTCCGCATGGCGCAGGACTTCAACATGCGCTATCCGCTCGTGGACGGTCAGGGCAACTACGGCTCGATGGACGGCGATTCGCCGGCGGCCATGCGCTACACCGAAGCGCGCATGACGAAGCTGGCGGAAGAGATGCTCGCCGACATCGACAAGGAGACCGTCGACTTCGGGCCCAACTACGACGAATCCCGTCAGGAACCGCTCGTCCTGCCGACCAAAGTGCCGAACCTCTTGATCAACGGCGCAGGCGGCATCGCGGTCGGCTACGCCACGAACATTCCGACGCACAACCTCGGCGAAGTGGTGAACGGCCTGTTGCTCTTGCTCGACAATCCCGACACCACCGTCGCGCAGTTGATGCAAAAGATTCCCGGCCCCGATTTTCCGACCGCCGGCTTCATCTACGGCACGTCCGGGATCAAGGAAGCCTACGAGACGGGACGCGGGCTGCTCACCCTGCGTGCGAAGGTCACGATCGAGACGGACGAACGCACGGAGCGAGAGCGGCTCATCGTCACGGAGATCCCGTATCAGGTCAACAAGGCCAAGCTGATCGAAAAGATCGCCGAACTGATTCAGGACGACCGCATCAAAGGCATCTCCGACCTGCGGGATGAATCATCCGCCCGCGAAGGCGTGCGCGTCGTAATCGAATTGAAGCGGAGCGAGATTCCGCTCGTCGTGCTCAACAATCTCTACAAACACACCCAACTCGAAACGACCTTCGG
>DATFDJ010000146.1:0-9283 GCA_035252115.1 Nitrospira sp.
AACACGTCCGTCACTTCCTCCGTGTTCTGTGCGGTTACCGCCGTGATGACCGACATGGCAAATACGCCGTTTGCCGACATGGCCTTGATGTCCGCCTGAATACCCGCTCCGCCTCCGGAATCGGAACCTGCGATGGTCAAGACCTGCTTGAGCGTCGTACCCATGCGCGTTCTGGTGATTCACGCCATGCTTAGATTACGCGCCTTTATATACTTTGTGACAGAAGGCTGTCCAGAAGCTGCTTGCAGATCATGCCCATGCACTTCATGATGTGTGTCGCACCATAGACCGGTGCGGTACAGTTCTAATGGACCTGATCTATGGGCATCATCAACACTGACCATGCATCTTCTTAGACTAGCAACACTATACTTCTCACCAGCACTTAAAAGCTTCCATGCATGGAAATTCAATGTTGGTTCAGTTGAGGTGGAGACCTATGGACATTATGAGATCGAAGGCAGATCACGTTTGCTGGTTGCCGCAAAGGTTGATATCACCGAGAAGTTGAAAACATCGCCGGATGAGTTTGTCATAATTCCTGACTTACATCGTAGAGAAGCCGAAAGCGCGATAGAAACCGTCTCAAACTTAATTTCAATTTCATTGCATTCGAAGAGGAATATATCTTCTCCAATTCCTTGTGTGGCTTTGCTTCCGGATAGTCCTGAGGCAACAGAATGGTTAGAGTCGACAAAAGGCCTTGATCAGAGATTTCAATCGGTGAACCATGTGCAAGCCGATATTCCGTTAATTCAAGTAGCTGACTCACTGGCCGATCGATTGGATGGTGTAAGTCTTTTGGGGGAAGCCATCGCACATGGGCATCTTGTAGGACAGTTTCATGAGTACATCCGTCTTTTTGAGCGAGCATTTGCTCTTGGAAGTGCAAAACTCGAAAACCCGTTAACCAGATTCCTGAAAGATGCAGACCATGGATACACTCACAAAGAAGTAAAAAAATGGCTGACGGATCTAAGAGGTCCGGCGACACATGCCGATCGTAGAGAGAAATTCGTGCTTGAAGTAGACATTCGTCCTGTAATTCATCGAATACAACAGGCCGCATATGAAGTATTATTCAATAAGAAAGAGTGGCGTAATCCTTCAATAACTCGAAGAATAGTATGGGATCCTCCTGCAAAACCAGTATCCGCTAATCCTTCACAACTTGAGATGACAGGAGGTTGCGCGTCCACGCTAACTGTACAACTATTAGATCATTACGGATCTTACCCGCTTGATTTGACTGCAGGTCTCAATACCTTACCGCAGGGTTGGTGGGCGAAGCACGAGGCAGAAAAAGCCAGTGACATCAAGTGACATTCAAACAAGTATTGGATTCGTCGCAACTTTGTCCCTTGTCTCGTGTACATCAGATTATAGTGCCACGGTTGGAAGACTCCGAACGTCATTAGAGTGCTATTGGGTCACCGTTCTTGCTAAGCCGAAGCGACTGCCAAAGGCAACGGCGACGAAAGTTCGAAAGGTCCATTGCTTCTATTTCTCCCCATCCTTGTCGCCGGTGTGATGACTACTTTGAAGGGGAACCGGTCCCGGTCCGGCGACTTGCATGGAGGCTCGGGTCACCGCACTTGCCGACTATCTCTTCACTTCTTCCGAGGTGTTCGACGGGTGGCGCCGAGCGGGCGCCCAAGCGCGCGCAGCGGGGGACCCCACACCGGGCGGGGGTGCGAGCACGCTTGGGCTGCTCGACGACAGGACCCGTCGACTCACACCGGCCATTCTTCCTCCTTCCATGCCATCTCCCAAAACATCCATTCATACCGCGAGCTGATCACGAACGATGTTTCCATCCGCCGCTTCTCCTCTTCCCCCGCCGTCTTCGCCCACTGATCCACTTTTCCCCTCATCCACCGCTGAACGTCGGCGAATTCCGGCGACGCATAGAGCGTCAACCAGTCTCGATAAGGATGAGTGTTCTTCGGCGGGCCATCCTTTAGCAAGTGCCGCCCGACGTCGCAATAGATCCAGGCGCAGGGAAGTGCGACAACGGTGATTTCGGCGGCAGAACCCGACGCGGCCACCGACAGCATGTGTCTCGTGTAGGCATAGTTGGTCGGCGCCATGGCAACGGCGGACATCTCTCTCGCGGTCATTTTCCAACGGCGTCCATAGCCTTCGTGAAGATTTCGCTCCACTGTGATCGTTTCTTCGGCCAGCTTGGCGAAGCGGAGCGCGGAGTCCGAATCCGGCGCTCGCAGGGCGCCGGCGGCAAAGACGCGGGACAGCTCTCCCAGGAAACGAGCATCCTGCAAAATGTAATACTTGAACTTCCGTTCCGGAAGCGTGCCGTCGCCTAAGGCGGCCACGAACGGATGCCGGAGCTGTGCGTTCCAGATCGGTTGCGCAAGTTTTCTCAACCGTTGGCTGAATGACATCGAATCTTTCCCCGCAAAGATGTAACTCGTCGTCCGTATCCCACTATCCGATTCCTGTTTCGAGTTTCGTCTTCCGAGTTTCGAGAGATCGAACTCCAAACCCGCAACGCGAAACTCTTGTGCTTCACACACCGCGTTTCACGACGCTCACGGGATCGGGGCCCAGGGTCTGGGCAGGCGGTTGATGCCGTCCAATGCGGCAACTTTGTAACACTCCGCCAATGTCGGGTAGTTGAAGACCGTATCGATGAAATAGTCGATCCGTCCCCGGAAAGCCATGACGGCCTGTCCGATATGGATCAATTCCGTTGCCCCTTCGCCGATGGCATGCACGCCGAGCACTTGACGGGTGTGCCGGTGGAAGAGCAGCTTGAGCAGGCCGCTTTCGTCGCCAATGATCTGGCCCCGGGCGATTTCCCTGTACCGTGCGATTCCAACACCGTACGGGATGTCCGCCTTCGCGAGGTCCTCCTCGTTGCGTCCGACCATCGACATTTCCGGGATGGAATAAATGCCGTAAGGAAGCAGTTCGGTATCGGTTCGATCAGGATGGCCGAACGCATGACAGGACGCATGCCGGCCTTGTTGCATCGAGGTGGATGCGAGGGCCGGGAATCCGATCACGTCGCCCGCCGCATAGATATGCGGAACCGCTGTTTGAAAATGTTCGTTGACCGGCACGCGGCCTCGCGCATCCGCTTTCAGCCCCACCGCCTCCAAGTTTAGATCTTTGGTGGCGCCGACCCGGCCGATGGCATACAGCAACGTCGTCGTCTCGATGGGCGCCGCCCGCTTCAAATGGACTTGGACACGGCCGTTGGATTGCTTGGTAATCCGGACCACTTCCTCCTCGTGGAGCAGTGTGACGCCGATTTGTTTCATCTGTTGTTGAAGCGCGTCGATGAGCTCCGAGTCGACGAATTCCAGGAGGCGGGGCTGCTTGTCGATCAATGTCACCGGGATGCCGAGCGCCGCCAGGATCGAGGCATATTCCGTTCCGATGACGCCACCCCCGACGATCACGATGGAGTCAGGGATATGCTTGAGTGTCAATAAGTCGTCCGTGTCGATGACCGTGTGTCCGTCGAACGGAATTTCGGCCGGCCTGGCCGGCTCCGTGCCGACCGCGATGACGATGAAATCGGCCTCATGTTCCACGGAGCCAGATGCCTGTTGAATACGGACGCGATGCGGGTCAACGAAGGTCGCGGGCCCGTAGAGCAAGTCGACCCGGTTGCGAGTCATTTGATTTTCGACGATTTGAATCTCGTTCTTGATGACGTGATCGGCACGGAAGGCCAGGTCTTCGATCGTGATAGTGCGTTTGAGCCGATATTCGGATCCGTAAAAACTTCGCTGGCGAAATCCCGACAAGTAGAGCACCGCTTCGCGGAGCGACTTGCTGGGGATGGTTCCGGTATTGATGCAGACCCCGCCGACCACTTCCTTCCGCTCGATGATTCCCACCATCTTGCCGAGCTTGGCCGCCTGGATTGCGGCCTTTTGCCCAGCCGGGCCGGTGCCGATGACGAGAAGGTCATAGCGCGCCATTGGGACCTCGCGAATGAAGGCTAAGGCTGAGGTGAAGGTGGAGGCGGAGTCGGCAAGTTCGCCCTCAGCCTCAACGTTCGGCCTATTGAGTCAGCCTGACGTAATCAACGAGCGTGCCACAGAGAAGGCTTCATCCATGTCGGGCAATTGACCCAATTCCGGAGTGACCTGGAGATACCGGACTTTATTCTGCGGGTCCACGACCATGACGGCTCGAGCGAGGACGTGGAGGTCTTTCAGGAACAACCCATAGGTCTTGCCGAAGTCGGCGCCCCGATAGTCCGACAGAAACGTCACGTTCGCAATCTTGGCCTCTTCCGCAAAGCGTTTTTGGGCGAAAGGCGTATCGATGCTGACCGTGATGAGCTCGACCATCTTGTCGAGGCCTTTGTTCTTTTCGCTCAGGATATGAGTCTGCTGTTCACAGACCTTGGTGTCGAGAGAGGGCACGACGCTGATGATGCGAACTTTTCCCTTGCCCTTGGTGTCCACAATATTGACCAAGGATAGGTCGCGATCGGTCAGCCTGACGTCGCGGAGCTGATCTCCGGCTTTGATCCCGGTACCGGAGAGCACCAACGGACTTCCCTTGTACAGCACCGCATGGCCTTCACCGGCGGGCGTCGTGCCGTCGGCGATAGGAAGGTTCTTGTACATGAAGCCTCCCGATCCGGTCCCCATGCAGGCAGAGAACACGAAAGCAGCCAGCCAGAGCGACGGAGCGATGCGGCGCAGCGTGGTGGTACACATCGTTTCCTCCAAGGCAACGTGCAGACCCATTACGGGCTCAGAAACTTTACCATAGCTTGGTTACTGAGATCAGGCTGTTCCCACTGCGGGATATGGCCGGCCTTGGGAATCTTCACCAGCTTGCTGCCCTTGATCGCACGTTCCATTTCCTCTCCGACCGTGACGGGGAATACCCGGTCCTCCTCACCCCAGAGAATGAGAGTGGGATGACCGATCTCGCCGAGTCGCCCGGCAAAGTCGGATTCCCACAAAGGGAGATTGTCACGGACGGTCATAATGGGAGACACGAGGCCCGGCCGGCGCCGGTTTCGATCGGATCGTTCGACGACGGCAGGGGTCAACAGCGCCGGATCGTAGACGATTTCCTTTAACACGGATTCGATCATCAATCCGCCGAAGAGCCGGTTGCCGAGCGAGACGAGCCAGGACGGCGCGCGGGATTCCAGTGCTCGTTTGACGGTCGGGCTGGTCAGCTTCTGCAGGACGCCTTTTGGCAGGCCGTCGATCAGCACCAGCTTGTCGACGCGATGTGGATGCGTCAATGCCATTCCAATCGCGAGACCGGCGCCCATGGAGTTTCCGACGAGGGTCGCCTTCGGGATGCTCAGGGCGTCCATGAAGCCGATGAAAAATTCCAGCATCTGTTCGGGACGATACTCGATGTCCGGCTTGTCCGAAAGACCAGATCCGAGCAGGTCCGGTGTGATCACGCGCCACTGGGTCGACAGCGCATGTTGCTGGTATTCCCATTGCCACATCGACCCGCCGAATCCGTGAATGAGGATCACAGGCTCGCCCTGTCCGATGTCGAGGTAGGCGATGCGCTGTTCCTTGACGAGGGCGGTGTGGATCGGGAACCGTTCAATCGCGTCGAAGTGAGGAGGCATCGGTGAGGGCGTTGAACAGGCGGTCATGATCGACAACCAGAGCAAACAGGCTGGAAGACGTGAACGGATCGGCTCTGTGGTTAGATTAGGACGGGGCGGATGAATGGCGCTACTCCAATTGGATCAGCGTTTCGTCCGTTTTCACGTTTTCCCCTTCTTCCACGAGAATGGCGGCGACCTTGCCGTCGATCGGTGCCGGGACACGGCTCTCCATTTTCATGGCCTCGATGATCAACAGGGGATCGCCCGCTGTGACCCGGTCCTCTCTGGCGACCAGGACTTTCACGACGCGGCCGGGCATCGGAGGGGCGACATCGCCGGCCTTGGAAGGTTTCGGGCGCTTCCGCTTCGTCCCGGGGGCCGCCTCCGGCGCTTCCGGCACGCCGGCCAACACTTCCTGGATCGGCTCCAGCGACACCTCTTCGAGCTTGTCGTTCACCCGGATGTAGTACGGCTTTCGCCCATCGGTCTTGCGTCCCGACCCCGAGACTTTGACGTGATAGGTTTCGCCGTGCACGGTGACGTTGAACTCGGCCGGCGCAAGGTGGAGCTCACCTGCGACGGCAGGACCTTTGGGATCGCTGTGTTCGAGCGGCTCCGGGACCAGTTGGCCCTGTTCGCGCGCCTCGAAGAAGTCTCGGGCGATGGCGGGGAAGAGCACGAATGAGAGCTGATCTTCCGCCGATTCCGCCGAAGCCGGCAGGTCCTTTTTGATCGCTTCCATTTCCGGCTCCAACCGGTCGGCCGGTCTCGTTTTGATCGGCTCTTCGTCGCCGATGGCTCGGGCCATGATATCGCGGTCGACTTGTCCCGGCGCCCGGCCATAGAGCCCAAGGAAATAATTCTTGGTCTCCGTGGTAATGACCTTGTAGCGCTCGCCGGTCAGCACATTGAGCGTCGCCTGCGTGCCCACGATCTGGCTTGTCGGGGTCACCAGCGGCGGATAACCCATGTCTTTTCTCACGCGCGGCACCTCGTCGAGCACTTCTTTCATGCGATCGAGCGCATGCTGCTCGGAGAGCTGGGCCGCCAGGTTCGACAGCATCCCGCCCGGAATTTGAGACGTCAAAATCTCCGCGTCCACTCCGGTAAAGTCGCTCTCGAATTGTCGGTACTTGCGTCGCACGCTACGGAAATGCTCGGTGATCGGTTGGAACGAGGCCAACTCCAGCCCCGTATCGTACGGGGTATCGCGGAGCGAGGCGACCAACGTCTCGGTCGGCGGGTGCGACGTGCCGCCGGCCAGCGGCGAGATCGACGTATCCAGCATATCCAATCCGCCGAGGATGGCCATGAGTGAAGACATGGACGCCATGCCGGATGTGTAATGGGTATGAAGATGGATCGGCACCTTCACGGCCGCTTTTAATCGCCTGACCAGACGATACGCATCCAGCGGCGCGAGCAGTCCGGCCATGTCTTTGATGCAGAGCGTATCGGTGCCCAGGTCTTCGAGCTGTTTCGCCATATCGACGAAGCGGTCGATGTTGTGCACGGGGCTGACGGTATAGCTGATGGCGGCTTCGGCATGTTTCCCGCACGCTTTCACCTCGCCGATCGCTCGATCCAGATTCCGTACGTCGTTCAACGCATCAAAGACGCGGAAGACATCGATGCCGTTGGCGGCCGAGCGTTCGATGAACCGCTCCAGCACGTCGTCGGCATAGTGACGATAACCGACGAGATTCTGCCCGCGTAGCAGCATCTGTAGTTTCGTGTTCGGCATGGCGGCCCGTAGCGCCCGCAGCCGTTCCCATGGATCTTCCTTCAGGAATCGGAGGCAGGTGTCGAACGTCGCGCCGCCCCAGACCTCCAGCGACCAGTAGCCGACCGCGTCCAGCTTCTGTGCGATGGGCAGCATGTCTTCCGTCCGCATCCGGGTCGCCAGCAGGGACTGGTGGCCGTCGCGCAACGCCACGTCCGTGATCAGAATCCGCTTACCGGGCGCCGGTTCGATTGCCAACTCGTCGGGGCGCGTCTTCCGCCCTTTCGACGTGCGGACTGCCGGCACGGCTTGCCGGGTCTTGGAAGTCGGCTTCTTCGAAGAAGATCGTCTGGATGCCATGATGTCTCGCTCTTTTAGTCGGGGTGCTGACGGGGCCGGCGCTCAGAGCCCTTCGTACGCGGCAATCGCCGCAGCGATGGCCAGGACCAAATCCTCCGGCTGTTCGAACTCGTCGTAGTGATAGAGCTCGGGATGGGTCTCCAGGTAGGACGTGTCGAAGCGGCCGGCCAGGAAGTCCTGGTCCTGCATGATGGCTTTCATGAACGGGATGGTCGTTTTGACACCGCGCAACACATACTCCTCCAACGAGCGTCGCATGCGGCTGACGGTCTCTTCCCAGGTGCGGCCTCGCACGGTCAATTTGGCGAGGAGGGCATCGTAATAGGGGGGGACCGTGTAATCCTTGTAGACGGCTCCATCGATGCGAACTCCGATGCCGCCGGGCGAAAGATAGGCCGTGACCGTCCCGGTGCAGGGCATGAAGTTGTTCTTGGGGTCTTCCGCGTTGATCCGGCATTGAATGGCGTGTCCCTGGAGAATGACTTCCTCCTGGGTGATGTCGAGCGGCTTGCCCGCCGCGATGGCGATCTGGTTCCGCACGATGTCGATTGCCGTAATCTGCTCGGTGACGGTATGTTCCACTTGGAGTCGCGGATTCATCTCGATGAAGTAATACCGCCCTTCCTGATCGAGCAAAAATTCGACGGTTCCGGCGTTGTCGTACTTCACGGCTTGCGCGATGGTCGTCGCCGCCTGACCCATCTCGGCCCGCAGCTTGGGGGTCAAGATCAAGGACGGAGCGATCTCGATCAACTTTTGATGACGACGCTGAATCGAGCAATCCCGCTCGCCCAAGTGAATGATGTTGCCATGGCGGTCGGCGAGAATCTGAAATTCGATGTGATGCGGGCGCTCAATGTATTTCTCGATGAAGATGCCGCCGTCTCCGAACGACGCCTGCGCCTCCCGGGAGGCGACCTCCATGTTGTCACGCAACTCCCGATCCGATCGTACGACGCGCAGGCCGCGCCCGCCGCCCCCGGCGCTGGCTTTGATCATCACGGGATATCCGGCGGTCTTGGCAAACCCCAGCGCTTCCTTGATGTCGGTCACGCCGCCTTCGGTTCCCGGTACGATGGGGACGCCGACTTCGCGCGCCAGTTCACGCGCTTTCACCTTGCTGCCCATCAACGTGATGGCCTGCGGAGAAGGGCCGATGAAGGTAATGCCGGACTCGCGGCACAGTTCGGCGAATTGAGCATTTTCGGACAGAAACCCATAGCCGGGATGGATCGCATCGGCGCCGATTCGCAGGGCGAGATCCACGATCTGCCTGCTGTCGAGGAACCCTTTGACCGGTCCCGGCCCCACCAGATAGGCCTCGTCCGCCTTTTTGACGTAAATACCCGTCGAGTCGGCTTCCGAATAGATCGCGGCGGTCGCGATGTTCAGTTCGCGGCAGGCGCGAATGATGCGCATGGCGATTTCACCGCGATTGGCTACGAGGATCTTCTTGAACATGTCCATCCAATTTCCGACACATCCGGCGCCTGCGTCGCGGCCCGGCGCGGAGGAGCGCGTAAGCTAGCATAGGATTCAGAGTGGTGTCGAGGGACGGATGCGGGATCCGAGGTGTCAGCGCACAGGAACTCACACGTCGAACGGCATCAGCGGGACGGAAGAGCGGG
>DATFDJ010000147.1:0-2234 GCA_035252115.1 Nitrospira sp.
GAGAAGAAGCCCAGCTCAAGTTGGCCGACCTCTACAATCCAGCCGATTACCCGGAGGTCGACACGGTCAAGGCCGGCTTTCTCTTCGAATGCCAATATCTGACGTTCGACCTTCCCGGAACCCTGAGCGCGCTCAGCGAGCGACTGCTGACGCGTGAGACCGACAACGTCTCACAAAAAGTCAGGCAGATGCTCGAGGAAGCCCAAACCACCCTGCGCGAGGCGATGGCGGAGCTGGTCGACCACCTGATGGAGCGACTCACGCCCAACGCCAACGGCACGGCCAAAACCTTCAAGGCCAGCACGGTGACCAACCTGATGGACTTCTTGAACCGGTTCGATGCGCGTAATCTCAGCCAGGATGTGGACTTGCAGAAGCTCGTGAATCATGCCAAGGGCCTCCTCTCTGGGATGGAACCGAATCGCATCCGGAAGGACGAATCCGTGACCACGGTCGTTCGCGAAGGGATGCGAGCGATCAAGTCCCAGTTGGATGCGCTGCTGATCGAGAAGCCGTCACGCGTCTACGTGCTGGAGGACGAATAACAGAGAGGTGCCGCTTCCCATTCCGGCTTCGTCGCAGTAATACCTTCTCTACAGGCGTCTCCATCACAGGATCACGCCAAGGATCACGACCCGTCATGAAGCTCTCGCCCGACGACATCCGCCGCGCCCGTTCCGTCAACCTCATTGAGCTCCTGATCGGGCTGGGCCACAAGCCCGTGTCCCGCCGCCCGGACCATGCGCTCTTCCACTCTCCCTTGCGTGACGACCGTCACCCGTCGTTTTCCGTTTCCCGTGTCAACGGCGCCTGGGTCTGGTACGACTTTGGCCCGGGCACGCACGGCGATGGCATCGAGTTCATCCGACAGACATTCCACCTCACATTTCCCGAAGCGGTGTGCAAGCTGCTCGGTCATCCCATCGACATCGGCTCTACTCCAAGCCGATCCCGGAAGGACTCGACCCGAGCACAGCGGCAGCGCATCGACCTGGCGCGGCAGGCCTACCGCAGCGCCAAGGCCCGCATGACGCCCGCGAAAGAAAAAGAGCTCCGGCAGTATTTTCTCTCTCGACAGGTCCCGTACTTTCCCCAACTCGGAGCGGTCTGGATGGCCCGCGGCGAGGCCAAGACCCCGTACATCGGCATCCCACTTCCCAGCCCTAACGTCCACTTCATGCACGGAGTGGAATGCCGGGCACTCCATGACGTACCGAATGAACTCCTTCGCGCCACGATCGGGATCAAATCTCCGTGGATCATGAAGCGCGGGGACGCGGCAGTCCTCGTCACCGAAAGCATCCTCGACTGCTTAGCCGGCGATGCGCTGTTCGGCCCCACGTTCACCCTGTGCGCCCTGAACGGGATCGGCAACGTCGGCAAACTTCCGGAGTACCTGACTCCCCTCAAGGCTAAGATCGTCTACCTCGCGCTGGATAATGACCCAGATCCCGACAAGGGTCCGAAAGCCCAGCAAGAGGCGATCGTGTTGCTCACCAGGTTGGGAATGCACGTGGTGGATGTCCGAGTCCACCACCAGGCAGGCGTCAAGGACCTCCATAAGCTTCTGCTTCAGGCCCCGAGCCGCATCTCGCCCTTCCGCCTCACCGAGAGCGGCATTCACCACCAGCCCACGTCAAGCGCTCCATCCCTCTGTTCGTAACAGCACAGGCATCGCTCAATCTTGATCTCGCAAGGAGACGCCATGGACACGCGCCAGGTTCCGATCACGGCGTTCATCGAGACCTTCAGCGCCAGCCTGTGTGAATCGGCCGCCTCACAGCTCAGGCCCATCTTCAGACCCGAGCACCGGATCACGGCGCAGCCCATCCTGAATCAACTCAAGGAACCGCTCTGGCCTCCGCAAGCGGATGTCGCCGCGGCCACGGCCCTGGTGCTGCAACAGCATCGCGGCGCGTTGATCGTCGGAGAGATGGCGACCGGCAAGACCCGCACTGCGGTCGGCGCCTGTCTCATCCACGGCTCCCGACGCGTGCTGGTGATGGCGCCGCCCCATCTCCTCCGCAAGTGGGAGCGGGAAATCACACGCGTTCTGCCGGACGCCCCAGTCCACCAGCTGAAGTCGCTCAGCAGCATCGATCGCATCGCGAGGACCCCGCTCCCCAACCATCTCCCCCTCTTTGCGATCATCTCCCGCGAAAAGGCCAAGCTTTCGTATGCCACGAAACCGGCCCTGGTCCGGCGACGCTGCTGGAAGGGCGAGCACGGATTCG
>DATFDJ010000148.1:0-21110 GCA_035252115.1 Nitrospira sp.
CCAGCAGATCGAGTTCATCGAGGATTTTCCCCACGCCGAGCACGACGGAGGTCAGGGGATCGTCCACGGTGATGATCGGCAGATTCGTTTCTTCCCGGAATCTGGTATCCATGCCCTTGAGCAAGGAGCCTCCGCCGGTCAGCACGATGCCGCGATCGATGATGTCGCCCGCCAGCTCGGGCGGGGTATTCTCCAACGCGACCTTGATCGCATTGACGATCGTTCCGATGGGTTCCTGCAGCGCTTCCCTGATTTCGGCATCGTCCACCACCAGCGTGCGGGGAATGCCGGAAATGAGATCGCGCCCTTTAATCATCATGGTCTTCCGCTCTTCAAACGGATAGGCGGATCCGATCTCGAATTTGATCCGTTCCGCCATATGCTCGCCGATGAGCAGATTATATTTCTTTTTAATATAGTTCATGATCGCGTCGTCCATGCGGTCGCCGGCGACCTTCACCGATTCGCTGTAGACAATGCCCCCGAGCGAAATAACGGCAATGTCCGTCGTTCCCCCTCCGATATCGACGACCATGTTGCCTGATGGTTCCGTGATCGGAAGTCCAGCCCCAATCGCCGCAGCAACCGGCTCTTCGATCAAATACACCTCGCGCGCGCCAGCCAGTTCGGCCGAATCCCGGACGGCGCGTTGCTCGACCTGGGTGATCCGCGAAGGCACGCCGATGATAATACGCGGCCGCACGAAGGCGCTGCGGTTGTGCGCCTTTTGAATGAACCGTTTGAGCATTTGCTCGGCCATTTCAAAATCGGCAATGACGCCTTCTTTCATCGGCCGTACGGCGACGATATTGCCCGGCGTACGGCCCAGCATCTTCTTGGCGTCAGCCCCGACCGCCAGAACCTTTTCGGTCTTCTTTTCCACCGCCACGACGGACGGCTCATTCAGCACGATCCCTTTTCCATGCACATAGACCAGCGTCGTCGCCGTGCCGAGATCAATGGCCAGGTCGTTCGAAAACCATCCGAAGATGTCGCTCGTGAAGCCCACGGATACTCTCCCTTCCTCAGGCAGGCGTTACAAGACCCTCACCTTCGCCCGCCCGGCCCGGACCCGGATGTGGCGAAACAGAGAGGCTGGGGGATGTCGTGACGCGAACCGTTCCTCATGGTCTTCAGTCTGGCAGCGCGAGACGGCCGGCATCCAGTACCTGGGTGCCGGCGAGTTCGTCCCCGAGACGCCGCCCTTGTTGGTTGCCGATGATCAACACCGCTTCAAACGCGACCACAGCCCCTGCGACCAGCCAACCGACATAGGGCACGGCACATGCCGCTTGTGCGGCGGCAACCGGCACATTGCGTATAATCGATTCCCGGAACCCTGCCGCTTCGCGTGTATCAGGAAGGATCGTTTGGAGACCGATGAGCCGCTTCCCAATGCTTCGGCCGCCGGCAAAACCGTCGCCGACGAAGATATAGGCCAATCCTGCAAAGAATCCGACGGAGCCAATCGCTTCGGCCGCGGCTGCGGCTATAAAGATATCGATCAGCTTGGCGATGAAGCGGTTGAGAACCGGTGCCTTCGGATAGATCGTGGCACTGGACCGGAACGGATGAACGCCTCCACTATCACCTGCCAAGGACTCTCCCTTGCAATTCGGGGCAAAGTATAACAAATCCCAACACCTAGCACAAACAAAAGCCCGAACTTTCCCGTGGGTAGAATCGGGAAGCGGGAGGAGGCATGTCTCTGCGCGTGAGCCACGGTCTCCCCGAGCAGCGCTTGCCATTCAAAAGACCGCTTTGTACAATCGATGCTACGTCGATTTTCCGGGAGCAATCATGATCAAGCTGATGCGGGAAGCCTCTCATAACTATCCTTGGCTGTTGAAGTCGATCATGGGGATCCTCGCCGTGGCGTTCATCATCACGATGGGATGGTGGGGATTCGGCGAACAACGAGGCACGATCGTCGCTTCCGTCGGTGATCTCACTGTCACACACGATGAGTTCAAACGGGCGTACGAAAATTCCTATCGATTTTACAAGGACAAGTTACCCGGCGAGTTCAAGGATGAAACGATCAAACAATTCGTTGTCGATCAATTGATCGACAACCGTGTCTGGCTGATCGCGGCAAAGAACATGGGATTGACCGTGTCGGATGAAGATTTGCGCGAGGCCATCGTGCGTATTCCGGACTTCCAGCGAAACGGCGTCTTCGACCCGGAGGTATACCAGCGAATCCTGGCGGCGAATCACTTGACTCCGGCATTGTTCGAAGCTGTGGAAGCGAAGGAAGTGTTGAGCAACAGAGCCAGGATGTTGGTCACCGACGCGGTGACCCTGACGCCGGCCGAACTGGAAGAAGCACAAGCGCTGATGCTGCGACAGCCCGACCCCGACCCGGCGAAAGCGGCAGCCGCCAAAGAGCGAGCCATTCAAGACGTGCTGTTCCAAAAACAGCAGCGGGCATTGATGGCCTACACACAGTCACTCAAAGCCTCCATTCCCATCAAAATCCATCGGGAGCTTCTGTAACGCATCGCTTGTTGCTCTTCGCCCGCATCCCGCTATTTCAGGAGCAGTAATTAATCGCCGATGATGGAGTGCCATGCATCTCTATCGCCGTCATATAGTCTTATGTCCGGCTTTTCTAACGCTTCACGTTTCACGAATGATGCTCACAGAATGAGCATCGCGTCCCCGTAACTGTAGAACCGATACCGCTCTTTCACGGCTTCTTCATACGCCCGCTTCAGTACCGCCGTCCCGGCAAAGGCGGAGACCAGCATCAGTAGCGTCGTCTTCGGCAGATGGAAATTCGTGATCAGCGCGTCGACTGTCCTAAAGACGTGTCCCGGAGTGATGAAGAGGCGCGTCTCACCTTCATACGGCCGCAACGTCCCGTCGCGCACACATGCTGCCTCCAACGCCCGGACGACCGTCGTTCCCACGGCAATGATCTTTCCGCCGGCGGTCCTCGTCTGTTCAATCGCTCGAACGGTGTCCATGTCGATGCGGAGCCATTCGGCGCCCATTCGATGGTCTTCGACCCGTTCGGCCGTGACGGGCTTGAACGTGCCGACACCGACGTGCAACGTCACCTTCGCAAGACCGATATCGCGCTGCCTCAAGCGATCCAAGAGGTCGTCGGTAAAATGAAGGCCTGCAGTCGGCGCAGCAATCGCTCCCTCTTTCGTGGCAAACACGGTTTGGTACCACTCGTGATCCTTCTTGCTGGGCGTTCGTTTGATATAAGGCGGGAGCGGCATCAGGCCGAAGCGATCGAAAAATTGTCCGATGGAGAGGTGGGATTCGATTTTGACGACGGTGCTTCCCTGTTCTTGGGATTGGATCACCACACGATCCACCGGGCTCACATCGATCACCTGGCCGGGCTTCTGCTTGCCCTTTACCAGGACGTCCCAACTGCCGTCCGATCGCTCCTTGACGAATAACAGCTCGATCTTGACTCCGGAGAGACGCTTGATCCCGGCGACCCGTGCCGGCCGTACCCTGGTGTCATTCACAACGAGCAAGTCGCCCGGTGTGAGGAGGTCCGGCAGATCGGCAATCGTACGATGGGTCAATGATCCGCTTGATCGGTCCAAGAGGAGCAATCGCGCTCGATCTCTCGGCAGCACGGGCTCGGTGGCGATGAGCGTTTGATCGAACGGGAAGTCGAACTCGGAAAGCTGCATCAGGACGGCAGGGGCGGGATCGGCGCTTTGGTCAACGACATGTCTTGGAGCTCGGTGTCCGGGTAGTAGTAATTGAGGATCGTCGAAAAGGGGTACCCCAATTCCGCCAGTTCCTTGGCGCCCCACTGGCACATCCCGACCGCATGGCCGGCACCATAGCCGGACAGCACGATGTCGGGCCCTACCGACTCAACAGTGAACTGCGTACTGGGAACAACCATGTACCCGACCGCCTTTCGAAGTTCCTCTCCTTTCATAACCAGCTCTCCTTCCGAGTGGACGAGGCGAAGCGTCGCCACACGCCCCCCGCGGCTCATCATCAACGGCGTCATCGCCGTAATCGTTCCGACTGCCAGCCCCTGCTGGCGGAGATTTTGCTCCAACAGATCGCGTTTGAAGGAGGAGGTCCATTGATAATACGGAGACGCTAAATCGAAGGGACACTCGACACCTTTCAGGTATGGATATTCCTTCGACCAGACATTGACCGCATCTTCCGTCAGTCCAGCCGCGGTCGAGGAAAAGGCCGCATAGATCGGCGCGCCCTCATAGGTCAGGACCAATCCACGGGTCTCTTCGACGGCACGCAAGACAGCCGCATCGACTCCCTGTTTTCCGCGATAGACTTGGTCCTGTACGCTGGCCACGACATCATACTCACGGCTGGCGCTCAGCATCTGTTGATACAGCGCATAGGTCCTTGCCGCCACGGCCTGCGCCTTCAGCATTTCCGAGTGCCAGGCGCTGTTCACCTCGGCGGGAACAACGCCCTTCACATACTCCTCCAGATCGACTTGATTGATCACGAGAAAGCCGTCGCCGCGGCGGACGACGTGTACGAGACCGCTGACGGGAACCGTCAGCCGTTGCTCGCTGGCCCTGACCAATCCGTTGGAAGGCGCCTTTGGCTTGGCCCAAGTCAGAGTGAGGCCCTGTTCCCCGCGCATCGTGAGCTGCTCATGCTTCATCCGGACGCCGTTCACGGCAAACCCTTTGCCGGCTGGCACAATGCGAACAGTGGATCGGACGGCTCGCCCCTGCCGGCTCAGGTCTGAGATCCACAGCGACGAGTCGGTCTGCACTTCCAGCTTGCTGACATCGGCCGAAAGGAGAACACGAAGGGATTGCGCCGCTTCGGCAGAAACTGCACCCGCAAGCCATAGAGCGCCCAGTAGAAAGAAGAGCGCCCGCCGTCCGGTCACGTTTATCTGCGGAAAAGCCATGATAGGAAATAGAATAGCAGACTCAGAAGCACACTGAGTAACACACTCGTCCCCAGGGGGAAATAGAAACTGAAATTGTCGCGCTTGAACGAAATGTCGCCGGGGAGCTTGCCGATCCAATTGAACAGGCCCGTGATGCCCGGCATGCGATCCGCGGCCATCAGCACGAGGCCGGTCACGGCGATGAAGAGTCCGATGCCAAGAAGCAGTTTTCCCAGGCCTTCCCACTCGGCCATCAGCCTTTCACCAGATATTCAGCGATCTGGACCGCGTTGAGCGCCGCTCCTTTTCGAAGGTTGTCGGACACGGCCCAGAGGTTGAGCCCGTTCGTAATGGAGCCGTCTTCGCGCACACGGCCGATGTAGACTTCGTCTCTTCCCGTGGCATCCAACGGCATCGGATACAGTTTCTTCGATGGGTCGTCGTAGACCAGCACGCCAGGCATCGCCGCCAACGCCGCCCTTGCCTCGTTGGGGTTCAGCGGCCGCTCCAATTCCACGTTGATCGCCTCGGAATGACACCGCAACACCGGCACACGCACCGTCGTCGCACTCAATCGCAGAGCTGGAGTGTCCAGAATTTTCCTCGTCTCTTTCAGAATTTTCACTTCTTCGGAACAGTCCCCGCCCTCGTTGAACGAGCCGATGTGGGGCAATAGGTTAAATGCAATCTGGTATGGATAGACTTCGGCCTTGGCTTCCCGAAACGCCAGGAGGTTCCTCGTCTGGTTCATCAATTCATCCATCGCCGCGGCGCCGGTGCCGGATACGGATTGGAACGTGGTCACCACGACCCGTTTCACTCCTGCGGCCTCGTGCAACGGTTTCAGGGCCATCACGAGCGGAGTGGTCGTGCAATTCGGGATCGAGACGATTCCCCGGGGAATCGATCGTAACGCATGGGCGTTCACTTCCGGAACGACGAGCGGCACGTCGTCCTCCATCCGGAAGACCGCGCTGTCGTCGATGATCAGGACACCGGCCTCTCCCAGCCTACGGCCATATTCCCGGCTGATCTCGTCCGTGGCCGAAATCAGTGCGATGTCGACATCGTCGAAAGAGGACTCAGCGGTCAACTCCTCGACCGTCCATTCCCGGCCTTGGCACGACAGCCTGCCGCCGGCGGATCGCTTGGAAGCAAAGAGGCGCAACCCGTCCAGCGGGAACTTGCGCTCTTCGAGAATCTCGAGCGTTTCCTTTCCGACCGCGCCGGTCGCGCCAAGAACCGCCATGACATATTTCGATTTTCTCCTCAACATGCGTGTGGGCTATACGATAATTTTTCGGATCCGGTGATTGAATGTGTCGGCAATGAACAACCGCTCTTCATGATCCAGCGCGACGCCGAATGGATAACTCAGACTGGCCTCCAGCGCCGAACCCCCGTCCCCTCCATAGGCGGCGGTGCCGACGCCGGCCAGCCGATCCAACTGCCTGCTGGCACGATTCCAGCGACGAACCAGATGATTGTCCGAATCGCTGATGTAGACGTTTCCTGCCGCATCGACAGCTATTCCCGATGGCCTCGAAATACTGGCGGACGGCGGCTCCCCCGCGCCTTGATAGCGATACTCGCCCCCGTCTCCGACAACCGTCAGAATGTGACCGTTCACCGGATCGACCGCCCGAATCCGTCCGTTAAAGGTATCCGCGATATACAGCGTGCCGTCATGTCCCAAGGCCAGCCCGCTCGGACCAGCCAAGGCCGCCTCCGTGGCCAAGATCCCATCACCATTATATGTCGCCACTCCCGTTCCTACGACCGTGCGGATGAGGCCTGTCCGAAGATCAATGGCCCGGACGCGATTGTTGCTCTGGTCCGCCACATAGAGAAGGCGCCCGTCGTGCGAGATGGCGAGGGCGGCCGGCTCGTTCAAGCCTGCCGCAACCGCGGGACCGCCGTCTCCACCGAATCGCGGGTGGCCGACTCCTGCGACGGTCGTCACGATGCCGGTTTGCTCATCGATGCGCCTGATCCGATGGTTCATTTGATCGGCAATGTACAGATGCCCTTGTGCATCCGCCACGACGGCCGTCGGAAAGTTCAAGACCGCTTGCGCGGCGGGTCTCCCGTCGCCTCCAAACCGTTTGGGTGCTCCGGCCCCCTTCAAGACATACCGAACCGTTCCACTCAAGTCCGTTTGTTGAGCGAAGCCGTGATGAGCCGAGCCGGTGACGTCACCCAACGGATCGTCATGTTCAGCCTGATCGCTCGTATTCCGGCGCTCCACATCCTGCTCGGTTGTTGACGCACCACCTGCGATGGTTGAAATGAGACCGCTCGCCCGTTCCACCATGCGGATGGCATGGTTCTCTGAATCGGCGATGAGCAGATTTCCGCGTGGATCGAGCGCCACTCCTTTCGGCTCATTGAGACAAGCTGCGATGGCCGGTCCGCCATCGCCGGTCAGGCCGCCTTCGCCGGTCCCGGCGACCGTATGGATGGTCCCGATGGTTGACTGAAGCTCCGTTCTCATTGATGTTCGGTCGGCTATATCAAGTTTCGCACGATCGCGTCGCCCATTTCTCCCGTTCCGACGATGCGAGCTCCGGCGCTTTGGATGTCTTTCGTCCGGTAGCCCAGATCCAGCGTTTTGACGATGGCTTGCTCGACGAGTTCCGCTTCCTTGTGCAGGTTGAACGCGTACGACAACATCATACCCGCCGATGCAATCGTTGCGATCGGATTGGCGACATTCTTGCCCGCGATGTCGGGAGCACTGCCGTGGATCGGTTCGAACAAGCCCACCTGGGCCCCGATACTGGCCGACGGCAACATTCCGATGGAGCCGGTGAGCATCGCGGCTTCGTCGCTCAAAATATCGCCGAACATATTGTTGCATAACATGACGTCGAACTGACGCGGGTGGCGGACCAACTGCATGGCGGCATTGTCCACATAGATGTGATTCAACTCGACGTCGGGATAGTCTTTCTTCACCTCGATCACGACGCGCCGCCACAGCTCCGACGACTCGAGCACATTGGCTTTGTCCACCGACGTGACCTTCTTCCGCCGCTTCCTGGCTGCCTCGAACGCCACCTTGGCAATGCGGCGGATCTCGTCGGTGGTGTAGACTTCCGTGTTGATACCCCGCTCGCCGCCGTTCGGCAGCTTCTCGATGCCTTTGGGTTTGCCGAAATAAATGCCGCCGGTGAGCTCACGCACCACCAAGATATCGATCCCTTCGACGACTTCCTTCTTCAACGTCGAAGCATCCGCGAGGTTCGGGTAGAGCTTGGCCGGCCTCAAATTGGCATACAGTCCTAACGCTTCACGGATGCCCAGGAGGGCTCGTTCAGGTCTGAGACTGTACTCCAGCCCATCCCACTTTGGTCCGCCTACCGCGCCCAGGAGGACCGCCTGACTCTGCTTCGCCAACGCCAAGGTGTCCTGGGGCAACGGGACGCCGACCTTGTCGATCGCCTGCCCTCCAATGTCTCCTGAAATGAATTCAAACGAATGACCGAACTTCTCCGCCACCACCTTCAAGACCTTCACAGCTTCCGGGACAATCTCGCGTCCGACACCATCGCCCGGCAGCACTGCAATCTTCGCTTTCATGTCCTCCGCTCCATCGTCCGAATTCTATTCCAACACCTGCTCGTCTTCCTCTTTCCAAGCCGGGTCGACGAGACAGAGAAATTCAATAGGGTTCTGTCCGACGTTTTCCAGCGATTGCGTGCCTCCCGGTGGGACATAGACGGTCGTGCCGGCTTCGACGGACACCGTCCTGCCGTCGACGACGAGCCGCCCTTGGCCGGCGATAAAGTAATAGACCTCGGATGATTTCAACACGTGCCGCTTGGACCGCTTGCCGGGGGGCAACGTCCCGTGCGCGAGGCTATATCCGAGCTTCAACTGATGCTTCGCGGGATGGAAGATTTCTCGAAGGTGCGTATGGTCGCCGGCCAGAAACTCCGGACGGTCTGATGGTGTGACCTTGAGCACGAACCGGCTCCCGTTGCTTTACTGCTGCACAGCTCAGTGGAGCCGGTCACTCTATCGTGGACCATCAACTTAAATCAAGTTGACCTTCTGTTCTCCCTGCATCTGTTTCGCCGAGAGGTACGCCAACTTGTTCAATGCGCTCAAATAGGCGCGAGCCGACGCCGTGATAATGTCGGTATCGGCTCCGTGACCCGAGACGGTTCGGCCGTCTTCCTGCACACGGACGGATACTTCGCCCTGCGCGTCCGTCCCTCCCGTAATCGCCTTCACGACGTACATGAGCAGCTTGCTCTTGGTCTGAGTGATCGAGGCAATAGTCCGGTAGACCGCATCGACGGGCCCGTCGCCTGTCCCCGTGTGGCTGAACGACTTGCCGTCGATCTCGAGCTCGACGGCGGCGGTCGGCACCTGATCGGTGCCGCTCGTGACGGTGAAGGATTTCAAGGTGATGCGATCGGCCATCTTGGCCAATTCTTCGGAGACGATCACCTCGAGATCTTCTTCATAAATCTCTTTCTTTTGATCCGCCAATTTCTTGAATCGTTCGAACGCATGATTGATCTCTTCGTCCGTCAACTTGTAGCCCAGCTCTTCCAACCGTTGGCGAAATGCGTGGCGACCCGACAGCTTGCCCATCACCATCTTGCTTTCGACCAATCCGATCGACTCGGGCCGCATGATTTCGTACGTCGTCTTATCCTTGAGCAGGCCGTCCTGATGGATGCCCGACGTATGGGCAAACGCGTTGGCGCCAACGATGGCCTTGTTCGGCTGCACCACCATCCCGGTAATCTTGCTGACCAAGCGGCTGGTCTTGGAGATTTCGTCCGTGCGAATCCCGGTGTCTGCGTGATACAAATCCTTGCGCGTCCGCAACGCCATCACGACTTCCTCCAACGACGTATTGCCCGCTCGTTCGCCGATTCCGTTGATCGTACATTCCACCTGACCGGCCCCTTCCATGACCGCCGCCAAGCTGTTGGCGACGGCGAGCCCCAGATCATTGTGACAATGGACGGAGATTACGGCCTTGGCGCTGTTGGCGACCGTCTCGCGGATGCCCCTGATCAGCCTGCCGAACTCCTGTGGGATGGCATATCCGACCGTATCGGGGATGTTGACCGTTCCGGCTCCGGCCGTAATGACGGCTTCGATGACCTCACACAGATAGGCGGGATCTGAACGACTGGCATCCATCGGCGAGAATTCCACATCTTCCACGTACCCTCTCGCCCGCTGGACCATTTCCACAGCCCGCTTCTTCGCCTCCTCACGCGTCATGCGAAACTGATGCTTCAAATGGATGTCGGAGGTCGACAGAAAGGTATGGATGCGGACCTTCGGCGCGCCTTTCAACGCCTCCCATGCCCTGTCGATGTCCTCCGGACGAGCGCGCGCCAGACTGCAGATCGTCGGTCCCTCGACTTCCTGTGCGATCCGGCGCACCGCTTCGAAATCACCCGGCGAACTGTAGGCAAATCCCGCTTCGACGATGTCGACCCCGAGACGCGCCAACTGCTTCGCCACCATGACTTTTTCTTCCACGTTCATGCTGGCTCCGGGCGATTGCTCCCCGTCGCGTAAGGTGGTATCGAAAATTTTGATCATCCGTGTCATGTTTTCACCTCTCTCGGATTCAGACTGTTCAAAATGATCGTCCAGCAAGGCCACAGGCGCAGAAGGCACCGCAGGCGTACCGTCTGGGGTACGTTGAAGATGCTTTCAAGCCGAGAACGAAGCTGGCGGCCATTTTCAGCAGTCTGTAAAAACACAAAAGCCTCCATCCCTTGAAGACAGGGACGGAGGCTCCAAACTCTCCGTGGTACCACCCTGATTCGGTATCGGACTTGGTGTCCGATACCCTTCGTTCTGCCCGTCACGAGGGCGAGGCGGAATCCATTACTCTCGTTTCACGGATTCAGGCTCGGAGGCGAGTTCGGCGTTGTCCAAACCGGTTCGCACCGACCACCGGCTCTCTCAATCGGACAGAGCGCGTACTATTCCTCGTCGTCGCCTTACTTCACTTCTGTGACCGGCTGTTCCTTCTTCTGTTGCTGAGTACCGGTCGTCTTCGTCAACAATCCGATTGTACGCTCCACCGGTCCAAGCATGGCGTAACCGGCAAAGATGACAAATAGCATAACTTGAGGCCACGCCGCCACTAACACAAGGCCAAGGATGCCCCATACCAAGTAGGTAATATGCCGGCCGCCTCGAAATTTGAGGTCCTTGAAGCTGCGGTACTTAATCGTGCTGACCATCAAAAACGACAGGATTAGGGTCAGGATCAGGACAACAATGGGCCGCAATTCCATGCCCATGTGGAGTACTTGATGGTCGAAAATTACCAGTGAGGCGACCACTCCCGCCGCAGCGGGAATCGCCAATCCCGTGAAATACTTCCCGTCGGACAGAGTGACGGTCGAATTGAACCGCGCGAGCCGAACCGCCCCCATCGCGACATAGGCGAACATCACCGCAATCCCGAAGGTGCCCAGTCCGCCGAGCGCCCAGGAATAGATCAGGAGACCCGGGGCGACCCCGAATGAGACGACGTCGGACAGGGAGTCGTATTCCAGCCCGAAATGGCTGGTGCTGTTCGTTAAACGAGCCGACTTTCCATCCAGCACATCGAACACCATCGCGACGAGAATCGCGACGGCGGCAGCCAGGTAGTTCGTATTGAATACCGACAGGACCGCAAAGACGCCGCAGAACAGGTTCCCTGTTGTGAAGAGGTTCGGAATCAGATGCATGGCGGCCTTGTGGCGCTTCCCGCCCTTGGCAAACGATTGTCTCAACGCCGTCGTCTTCATCGGAGTTCCCCTAAAATGGACTCGCCTCCTCTCACTCTGTCCCCGACCGACACCCTCACCACCGATCCAATCGGCAAAAACGTATCCATGCGAGACCCGAACCGGATCAACCCGAACCGCTCGCCGCACACCGCGCGCTCCTTAGGCGATACCCAGCAGACGATTCGCCTGGCAATCAGACCGGCGACCTGCACACACAGCACTTTCGCGCCTTGCGCCGTCTTGATCATCAATGCGTTCTGTTCGTTCTTGATGGTCGCATCCGGCTTGTTGGCCGCCATAAAGAGACCCGGTTGATATTGCACGTCCTCGACAGTCCCATCGCAAGGCATCCGATTGATATGCACGTCGAAGACGTTCAGAAAGATCGTCAGCCTGATGCTGCGGTCTTTTAAATAGCGTGGCTCGAATTCTTCCTCAATGGCGATCACTTTCCCATCGCCGGGAGCGACCACCAAATTGGAGCCCTGCGGGACCGCCCGAGACGGATTGCGAAAGAACCACATGACAAAAAGCGTCGCCAACCCCGCCGCTGTCGCCGCACCGGTCCGATCCGCCACTCCTGCCAGGAGTGTAACGCCGGCGGCAGCCGCGATGAAAGGAATTCCCTCTTTGGCGAACGGGACACCGACTGCTCGATCTGCCACGATTCCTGAGCCCTCAGTTTTTATTCTTGTCGACCAACTGATCCTTCTTCAACCACGGCATCATCGCCCGGAGTCGGGCGCCGACTTCTTCGATCGGATGGGCTTCGCCTTTGGCGAGCAGCGCATTGTACACAGGACGGTTGGCTTGATTTTCCAGCACCCATTCTTTGGCGAAGCGACCTTCCTGAATTTCCGCGAGGATTTTTTTCATCTCGTGTTTTGTCTGTTCGGTCACGACGCGCGGACCGCGCGTCACGTCGCCGTATTTTGCCGTCGTGCTGATCGAGTACCGCATGTTCGCGATACCGCCCTGATAGATCAGGTCCACGATCAACTTCACTTCATGCAGGCATTCAAAATAGGCCATCTCCGGGGAATAGCCGGCTTCGACGAGTGTTTCATATCCCGCCTGGATGAGCGACGTCAGCCCGCCGCACAGCACGGCTTGTTCCCCGAACAAATCGGTTTCGGTTTCCTCCCGGAAGTTGGTTTCGATGACGCCGGCGCGCGCACCCCCGATGGCGCAGGCATAGGCCACTCCGACTTGCCTGGTGCTTCCGCCGGGGTCCTGATGGACGGCCAATAGACAGGGGACTCCGCTCCCCTTCGTATACTCAGATCGTACCAAATGACCCGGACCTTTAGGGGCGACCATGAAGACGTTGATCGACGAGGGGGGAACGATCTGGCCGAAATGAATGTTAAAGCCGTGACCGAAGGCGAGATAGGCATTCGGTTTCAGATTCGGTGCGATGTCGTGACGATAAATCGCCGCTTGGGCCTCGTCGGGTGCAAGGATCATCACGACGTCGGACGCCTTGACGGCATCGGCGACCGGCATGACCTTCAGCCCGCTCTGCTCGGCTTTTCGCCACGAGCTGCCTTCACGTAGTCCGACCACGACGGAGACGCCGCTCTCTTTCAGATTCAACGCATGAGCATGGCCTTGACTGCCGTAGCCGATGACGGCCACTTTCTTGGTCTTGATGTGTTGAACATCGGCGTCTTTGTCGTAATAGATCTTCATGGATCGCTCCTTACTCGCCGGACAGTGGTACTGTCAACGGGAAACGCTGCGCCCGGCGTCTATTCGCGGGCGACTTTCTTGGGCTGCGCCGCCGCCGATCGAAGCGGTTCACGCGCGACGGCCAGTCGCCCGGTTCTGGTCAGTTCCTTGATGCCGAGAGGTTGTAATAGATTGATAATGGCCTCGATCTTCCTGGGATCGCCCGTCACTTCGATGGTGTACGTCGTCGGCGTGGAATCGATCACGTTGGCGCGGAAAATATCGGCGATCCGCAAGGCCTCCGCCCGGTCCTCCTGTTTGGTGTGAACCTTGATGAGCGCCGTCTCCCTCGAGACGAAGTCGCTCTCGTTCAAGTCCACGACTTTGATAACGTCGATGAGCTTGTTCAGTTGTTTGACGATCTGCTCGACGATCCGGTCGTCGCCGGACGTCACGATCGTCATCTGCGACATCGAAGGGTCCAGCGTCGGCGCGACCGACAGGCTCTCGATGTTGAAGCCTCTCCCGCTGAACAGCCCGGCGATCCGAGACAACACGCCAAACTTATTTTCGACTGTGACCGAGATGATGTGTTCCATCGAATAATTTTGAGTGTTGAATGTTGAATTTTGAGTTTCGGACTAATTCAACATTCAAAATTCAACACTCAACACTTCTTTATGCTGTAAGGATCGTGTCCTTGTCTTCCGGAGCTGCTTTGCTCGCCCCATTCTGCTTTTGTTTCAACTCCGGAGGATCCTCCAGAATCATTTGGTGATTGCAGCCGCCTGCCGGAATCATCGGATAGACGTTCTCGTATGGATACGTCGGAACGTCTACAATGACCGGCTTGTCGGTGGCAATCGCTTCCTTCAGGACCTCGTCAAGATCGCCGGCTTTCCGAGCGCGCAGCCCGACGGCGCCATAGGCCTCGGCCAGTTTGACGAAATCGGGAGTCGTGTCCAAATAACTGGAGGCATAACGACCCTCGTAGAACAGATCCTGCCACTGGCGCACCATGCCATGGAATCGATTGTTCAGCACGATGACCTTGACGGGCAACTTGCTGACCACCGCGGTCGCCATTTCTTGCATGTTCATCTGAACGCTGCCGTCGCCTGCGATACAAAGGACCAACCGGCCGGGGAATGCCGCCTGTGCGCCCATGGCGGCGGGAAATCCGAATCCCATGGTGCCCAACCCGCCGGACGTCAGCCATCGGTTCGGCTTTGCCATTTTGAAGTATTGAGCGGCCCACATTTGATGCTGGCCGACATCGGTCGAGACGATGGGATCGCGATCCTTTGTGAGCTCGTAGAGCCGCTTGATGACCTGCTGCGGCTTGATCGGGCCATCCTTCTCCTGTTCGTACCGCAACGGGTGCGCCTGCTCCCATTCCCGAATTTGGTCCCACCAGGCCTTTCTCAAATCTTTCTGTTCCCCGTTGACTGTGGCTCTGAGGATCTGATTCAGTTCTCGCAGCACCGCCTTGCAGTCGCCGACGATCGGAATGTCGACGTGAATGTTCTTCCGGATGGATGTCGGATCAATATCGATGTGGATGATCTTGGCATAGGGGCAGAACTCTGAGACTTTTCCGGTGACACGATCATCGAAGCGCGCGCCGATGGCCACGACCAAATCGGCATAATGAACCGCCATGTTGGCCTGATACGTACCGTGCATCCCCATCATACCCAGAGATAACGGATGCTCCCCGGGAAAGGCCCCGAGTCCCATGAGCGTCATATCCACAGGAATCTGGGTCAGTTCCGCCAGTTCGATCAATTCTTGTGATGCCCCGGAAAACACGACGCCGCCGCCAACATACAGAATCGGCTTTTTTGCCTTGGTGATGGCTTCCGCCGCCTGCTTGATCTGCCACTTATTGCCTTCATACGTAGGGTTGTATCCCCGAATGGAAACGGAGTTCGGATAGGTAAACTCAGCCTTATCCATCGACACGTCTTTGGGAATGTCGACCAGCACAGGTCCCGGTCGTCCCGTCGTCGCGATGTAGAAGGCTTCCTTAATCGTAGAAGCAAGGTCATTAACGTCCTTCACGAGGAAGTTGTACTTCGTGCACGGCCTGCTCAAGCCGACATTGTCCGCTTCCTGAAATGCATCGTTTCCAATCAGACTTGTCGGGACCTGCCCGCTGAAGCAGACCAGTGGAACGGAATCCATGTAGGCATCCGCCAACGCCGTGATTACGTTCGTCATACCGGGCCCGGAAGTGACCAGACATACTCCAGCTTTGCCCGTCGCCTTGGCATAACCTTCTGCCATGTGACCCGCGCCCTGCTCGTGTCGGGTCAAAATCACATCGATGGCCTTCTGCTGATACAGCATGTCGAAGATCTTCAGCACAACACCGCCGGGAAGCGCGAAGATTGTCTTGACTCCTTCGCGTTTGAGACATTCGATGAAAATTTCAGCCCCCGTCAGTTTCATACCGAACCTCCTCTCCTACTCCGTGGCGGACGACCGTCGCGAGTGGAGATCTTAAGAGACGCACCCACACAATACACCTCACCCTCGACTGTCCAGAAAATTGTGGAAAATCAAGGGGAAAGATCGCGAGATCGTACCATCCTGTAGTGGGCAGGTCAATAGGACATGCCGACATTCCCCAAGATGCCTGGAGTGGAACAGCGAAACAGCAGTTAAGGCGCGGGAGAGAAGACTTATAAGCCGGATTCTGTCCCGCCCGAGATATGCTCCCGGGCGGTGGCGATCATTTCTCTGGGATTCGAGTTACCTCGAACCTCAAGCGGCCTACCCGAAGACCTCGGCCGGGCCAGCCGGTCGTCGGTTCTCCGAAGAGAGACCGACGAATGTCTCCCTATTTGGCCTTGCATCGAGCGACGCTTACCCTGCCGGTGATGTCGCCACCACCGCGGTGGGCTCTTACTCCACCGTTTCACCCTTGCCTGATCCTCGGCGACTAGATTGGGGTCCCATCGCCTCGGCCATCGGCGGTCTCTTCTCTGTGGTGCGGGTGTCGGATTGCTCCGCCTGGGTGTTACCCAGCGCCCTGCCCATGAAGTCCGGACTTTCCTCTCACCGAAGTGAGCGACCACCCGGTCCTCTCCCTCGCGCTTGTTCAGTATAAGAAACAGAAAGGTGCCGTGCAAGCCGGCGGCGGAGTCAAAAACAACCCAGGAGGAAGCGAAACAGGTCAGTCACCGGACACCCCAAGAATCGTCACCACGTCCTTCCACTTCTTTTCCCTGCGGGGAGAAGGCGCCCTCTTCTGGACGAACTTCGTCAGGCGCTGCTGATCCTCCGGTGACGAGCGAATGAACTCTAGACCCGCTCCCGCGCGGTTCGCCCAACGAACCGCTGCAAGCGGCACTTTCACCGGAGCCGATTGATCAGGGAGAAACAAACGGAGCTCCACATAGTCGCCCACCTTTAACCCATGGACGCATTCGATGAGACACCCCGGAAGGGACATATTCACCACTCTCACCTCGCAGAAGCAGCGCTCGCCGGCCACCACCGCCTTGCCCCTTACGGCCACACGCGACCCGTACCGACCGTTCATGCGTAGCCTCCCGGTTTACCGCCCACTCGAGATTGTCCCATAGATTGGCCGCTATGCCATCCCTACCAAAGCAGGAGAATCCGGAGAATACCCAACTCAAGCCGTTCATTTATCGGCCCACGGCGGGAAGATCAGCCGCTTGTACCGGCTGTCTCGTCTGGTAAATCGCCATCGCTTCAGGCATCCAGTTCTTGAGCTGTTCAATGCGAGTGCCATGACTGGGGTGAGTGGAAAGGAACTCCGACGGCCCTCCTCCTCCGGACATCCGTTCCATACGTTCCCAGAGCGCCACGGACTCGCGCGGATCGTAGCCGGCGTCGGCGGCAAGCAATATTCCGATATAGTCCGCTTCTGATTCGTGTTTACGGCTAAAGGGAAGTAGGACACCGACCTGCGCTCCTGCACCCAGGGCGGCCATCGCACCTTGCGACAAGAGAGGATTGACCCCACTGACCCCGGCTGCCGCACCGACGACTTGCAGCGCCGCATTCGTCAATTGCCCTTGGCTCATCCGTTCGGCGCCATGACGCGCTAACGCATGTGTCACCTCGTGACCGAGCACAGCCGCAAGGCCTGCCTCGTTTTTTGCGACAGGGAAAATACCTGTATAGACGGCGATCTTGCCGCCCGGTAGCGCGAAGGCATTCGCAGTCTTGTCGTCCTTGATGACCGTCACTTCCCACTGAAACTGCTGAGCCATCTCGGCGTATTTCGACCGCTTGGCGGCGTCAATAATCTTTCCCGCGACCCGTTTGACCGGCTCGATTTCTTTGGGATCATGCGACAAATGGACCTTTGGATCGTTCTTGACCTGCGTGTAGGCCTGAGTCCCCATCTTCATCTCGTCGGAAACCGAAGTCATCAGCAACTGATGCCGTCCGGTGTAGGGATTCGTTTCGCATCCAGCGATCATCGTCAACGCCCACAAACACAGGGCGCCGACTGCGATGGCGGATGGCATTGCTTGTGCGTTCGACATGATCGCCTCCTCTCGACACACCGCCGACATCGCGTTCGCAAATTGACCGGCTTCAAAGGGTTTGCTAGATTAGCCTCCCGCGATGACGTTTTCCACCGCTTCTCTTCCGTCCTGACTGCATGTCTCACAATCGCATCGAACGAATCGGGATCGACGAATCGGGGAAAGGCGACTACTTTGGCCCCCTCGTCATTGCCGCCGTGTTCGTGGACGCGACGACGGAGAGCGAACTGCGGCTCATGCAGGTCCGCGACAGCAAAAAAATCTCGGACGGACGTATTCTGGAGATGGCCCCCGACATCAAGACGATCTGCCCGCACAGCATCGTTGCGATCGGTCCTCACAAATACAACGAACTGTACGGCAAAATCCGCAATCTCAACCGTCTTCTCGCCTGGGGCCATGCCCGGGCCCTTGAAAACCTGCTGGAGCGCGTCTCTTGCGGACGAGCCATTTCAGATCAGTTCGGCGATGAGCGGCTCATTCTCAACGCGCTCCAACAGAAGGGACGCACGATTGTCCTGGAGCAGCGGACGAAAGCGGAATCCGATACGGCGGTGGCGGCCGCCTCGATCCTGGCGCGAGCTGAATTCCTGCTTCGTTTGAAGAGACTATCCGATGAACTCGGCACCACTCTGCCGAAAGGCGCGTCACCGGCGGTGGAACTTACCGCCAAAATGGTCGTGAAAAAGCACGGGCAGGAACGATTGGAAACCGTCGCGAAGCTCCACTTCAAAACGACGAAAGCGGTGCTCGCCGAAGCCGCATCGGCGTCGTAAGTTACAGCATCCCCTTGGTCGAGAGCACCTTGCCCGCCAAACGCTCTTCGATGGTGGTCGCCTGATCGAGCGCTTTGGCAAGCGACTTGAAGATGGCTTCCATGATGTGATGCGGATTGCGCCCATACATGAGATTCACGTGCAGGTTCAGCCCCCCGTGCGTCACGAATGCCTGGAAGAAATCTTCGAACAGCCCGAGGTCGAAGGATTTGATCTTTCGATCGGGCAGGTGAACGTTGTAGACTAAAAACGGCCGACCGCTCAGATCCACCGTGACCTGCGCCAAGGTTTCATCGAGCGGGGCCGACGCAAACCCGAATCGTTTGATTCCCGCTTTCTCTCCCAGCGCCTGATGCAACGCCTTTCCCATCACGATACCGACATCTTCGACCGTGTGGTGCTCGTCGATGTCGAGGTCGCCTTTCGCCTGCACGGTCAAATCGAAGAATCCGTGCTTTGCCAGCAACTCCAGCATGTGGTCGAAGAAACGGATGCCGGTGGCGATTCTGCCCTGGCCCGATCCATCCAGAAGCCATTGGACCTGGATATCCGTTTCCTTCGTCGCCCGATGCAGTGAAGCTTCTCTCGGTGCCGTGCCGTTTTTCTTCATGAGAACCTGCTTTGGGCCGCCTTGGCGTGCGCGTCGAACCCTTCAATGTGAGCGAGACGAACGAGATGGTCCTTCACCTTCCCGAGTTCCTCTTTGGTGTAGTGCACAATGTTGCTGATTTTCGTGAAATCGTGGATGGACAGCGCCGAAAAGAATCGCGCCGTGCCTCCCGTTGGCAGCACATGGTTCGGACCCGCGATGTAATCCGCCACCGACGGCGGTGTATATCGCCCCAAAAACAGCGCGCCCGCATGGCGGACCTTTTCCAAATAATCGAACGGCTGATCCACCGACAGCGTCAGATGCTCGGGCGCGATCTCGTTGGCCACATCGATGGCCTCATCCATTGTCGTCACAACAAAGGCCATGGAATGCCGCGCCACTGATTTGGCCGCGATCTTCTCTCGCTGGAGTCCCCGCAATTGGGTCTCAATCAACGTGAGGACCTCCTTGGCGAGCGACGCCGATGTGGTCACGAGCCAGACTTGCGCGTCTTCGTCGTGTTCGGCCTCGCACAGCAGATCGGCCGCAACATGACTCGGCTTCGCGTCTTCGTCAGCGATCACCAGGAGTTCACTGGGGCCGGCAACCATGTCGATGCCGACGGTTCCGTACAGCAGGCGTTTTGCCGTCGCGACATAGATATTCCCCGGGCCGACGATCTTGTCCACTTTGGGAACGGTTTTCGTGCCGAAGGCCAATGCCGCGACAGCCTGCACGCCTCCCACCCGGTAGACGTCCGTCACACCCGCAATGTCGGCGGCCACAAGAAGATAGGGATTGATCCCGTCTTTTTGCGGAGGCGTACACATGACGATTTTCGAAACACCGGCGACCTTGGCTGGAAGGGCGCTCATCAAGACAGTGGAGGGATACACGGCTTTGCCGCCCGGCACGTAGATTCCCATGGCATCCAGCGCCGTGACCACTTGTCCCAACGTTGCCTCTCCGTCCTGATACATCCAGGTCTTGGTTCGTTGCCGTTCATGGAAAGCGGCGATACGCTGGGCGGCAAACCGCAACGCGTCGCCTTCATCCTTTCTGATGCGGTGGTAGGCGTCCTTGATTTCTTCCAATGTGATCTTGAGGTCGCCGGGCTTGAGCGCTATTTTGTCGAATTGCTTCGTGTAGCGGAGCACGGCTTGATCGCCTCCCCGCTCCACCCCCTGGAGAACGGACCTCACGGGTTTTTCAACAGCAGCTCCCTGCAGGCGCGCCCGCTCCGCCACTCTCTTGAGCGCCGGACCAAAAGCCCGGTCTGTCGATGCGACGATTTTCATCTCGCAGCTTGTTTTCTTTTCCGAGGAATCGGTCCGGCAGATCGTTGCAAGGACCCGTTGCGCGACACGGTCGACGCCGTCGCAGCACGAAGCTTCTTGACCAATTCGGTCACCGCGGCATGTTTCAATTTGAGGCTGGCCCGATTGACGATCAGTCGCGCCGTGGAGGTCGCAATGCACTCCACCTCGACCAAACCGTGAGCCTTCAATGTGTTGCCGGTCTCGACCAGGTCGACGATGCGATCGGCCAATCCGACAATCGGAGCCAGTTCAATCGAGCCGTACAGCTTGATGATCTCGACCGGCACTCCGCGCTGGTTGAAGTAGCGTTCGGTGATCCGGGGATATTTTGTCGCGACCCGGATTTTCGAGGAAAGCCGGTCGCGCGACTGTTGCTCACGGAGTGCGGCGACGGCAATTCTACACGCTCCGAACCGCAAATCCAATGGCTCGTAGACATCGATGTCCTGCTCCATCAGGATATCTTTGCCGACGACTCCGACATCGGCAGCCCCATATTCGACGTAGGTTGGCACGTCGCTCGGCCTGACGATCAAAAAGGTCATCCCGATGTCCGAACAGGTGAATACCAACCGGCGGCTTTCGG
>DATFDJ010000149.1:0-20953 GCA_035252115.1 Nitrospira sp.
GCGTCATGGCGACCAGCACTTCGCCTCCTGCAATCGAGATTTCTCCTCCCGGGTTAATCAATGTATCGAACCCCATTTGGTCTTTTGGGAACCCTTGCAGCTTCGCGAGATTCGTTCCCAACTCAAAGTTCGCAACGAGCCGCGCGCCGGTCTTCTTGGCGATCGCGACCGCATCGCCCACGTGGTCGAAGTGACCGTGCGTGATCAAAATGTAATCCGCTTTGGCGATGTGCTCGACGGGATCTTTCTTGTCCTTCACGAGCGGGTTCAGGGGATTGTTGAGCCAGGGGTCGATGAGAATGATTTTGCCCGAAGGCGTCGTGATCTCGAAGGCGGCATGTCCATGCCAAGTCAAGGTCGTCTTGCCGGCAGCCCAACTCGTGATCGGACACACGCTTGCAAGCGCGAATACGATGACCATGGCGAATCGTTTCATGGCAGTCTCCACAAAAGAGAACGGGGGCAGCGGCCGTCCACCACCCCCGTCCGCGATACAAGACGCATGTTTACCGGCCCAAGGCGTTTTTGACGGCCTGTCCGATCTCAGCCGGATTCTTCACCACTTTCACGCCCGCCGCTTCCAACGCTCTCATTTTTTCCGCCGCCGTGCCCTTCCCCCCCGAAATAATGGCGCCGGCATGGCCCATTCGACGGCCGGGAGGCGCCGTGATGCCGGCGATAAAGCTAATCACCGGCTTCTTGACGCTCTTCTTGATGAAGTCGGCCGCTTTCTCTTCCGCATCGCCGCCGATCTCACCGATCATCACGATGGCCTGCGTCTCCGGATCGTTCTCGAACAAGGGCAGCACGTCGATGAAGCCGGTCCCGTTTACCGGGTCGCCGCCGATGCCGACGCATGTCGTTTCTCCGAGACCGAGGCTGGAGAGCTGATGAACCGCCTCATAGGTCAAGGTGCCGCTGCGGGACACCACGCCGACAATACCTTTCTTGTGGATGAAACCGGGCATGATGCCGATTTTCGCTTCGTCGACCGTGATGACGCCGGGGCAGTTGGGGCCGATGAGCCGAACGTCCCGTCCGCGCAACGCTCGCTTCACCTTCACCATGTCATTGACGGGAATCCCTTCCGTGATGCAGATGATCAATTTCACACCGGCGTCAGCCGCCTCGAGGATCGCGTCGGCGCAGAACGGCGGAGGCACGAAGATCAGCGAGGTGTCGCAGTCGGTCTTCTTCACGGCATCGGCCACGGTGTTGAAGACCGGAATGCCTTCCACCTCTTGACCGGCTTTTCCCGGCGTCACGCCCGCGGCGACTTTGGTGCCGTACGCCTTGCATTGCGTCGCATGAAAGGACCCTTCTTTGCCCGTGATGCCCTGCACGACCACCCGTGTGTTTTTATTCACAAGAATTGACATACCATGCCCTCTCCACGAACCGATTTAAAAGATGCCCCTCCCGTGCGCTTCCTGAATCGTCGCCCTGTGGATATCGTATTGGGCCGATTGCCCCACGGTGCTCGGTGAATCGATGAACGGCATCGCGAAAAGCAGAAAGAACTGAATCCAGAATCCGAGCTCTTCTTTCTTCTCGATGCTGTCGATCACTTTCTTGTCTCGGCCGGTGAAGTTGGTCTTCAAGATCACGTTTTCCGACACGTATCCGGGAAACATGGTGAAGGTGAGCGCCGAGACGGCGCCGGACCAACCCAGGCTGTCGCTTCCGTCCTCGATCAGGGCAATGTCCGCCCGGAGATCGGTCGGCTGATCCGATACCACGACGGAGGAAAACAATCCGGACTCCGTGTAGGCCCGCACGGCTTCCAGACGAGCGTTCTCGATCGCTTCCGGCCGAGGCATCTGGTGGGCCCCACTTGGATCGGGAACTCCGGCGACCGTCAGCGCAATCGACTTTTTTTCCTGCGTTTGTTGAGGCGGCCAGGGCGACGGCGCCTTGACCTTACCCTCCCGCACCATCATGCATCCGGGAAGCGTCGCGAACAGCACAGCCAATGTGACAACCGGCCACTGCATGTTTTTCCTACACCGCCTTACTCATATCGTTCCACCGCCTGCAGCGTTCATCCTGTCCACCATCCCTCATTGACAGCGGGCTGGCTGGCCTGCCGCGCGACTTACGCGTAGCCTCGGGCCACCGCACTCGCCCATCTCGCTTTCCAAATCAGAAAGGTTTCTTCTTTGCGGGTGGCGGCGAGCGGGCGCCCCAGCGCGCGCAGTGGGGGACCCCACACCGGGCGGGGGTGCGAGCACGCTGGGGCTGCTCGCCGACAGGACCCGCATTTTCACGCCGCCTTTCCCGTCAGCTTCACAATCTTTTGCGCCGCCTCCCACAGATCGTTTGCCACGTCGAGTTTCAGTCCCGACTCCGCCAAGAGCTTGCGCCCTTCTTCCGCATTCGTCCCCTGAAGGCGCACCACCAGCGGCACCGTGATCTTCACTTCCTTCGCCGCCTCGATCACCCCGTGCGCAATCCGCTCGCACCGGACGATGCCGCCGAAGATATTGATGAAAATGCCCTTGACGTTCGGATCTTTGAGGAGAATTCGGAACCCGGCCGCCACGGTTTCTTTCGTCGCGCCGCCGCCGACGTCCAGGAAATTGGCCGGCTCGCTGCCGGCCAATTTGATGACGTCCATGGTGGCCATGGCAAGGCCGGCGCCGTTCACCATGCAGCCGATGTTTCCGTCCAACTTGACGTAATTGAGATTGTTCGCCGCCGCCTCGATCTCCAGCGGTTCCTCTTCATTGAGGTCCCGCATCTTCTGCACGTCCTCATGTTTGAAGATACCGTTGTCGTCGAACGACACTTTGCCGTCGAGCGCAACGAGCGTCTTTTCCTTGGTGATGATCAGCGGATTGATCTCCACCAACGCGGCGTTCTTCTCCATGAAGAGTCGATAGAGGTTTCCGAGCATCTGTACGAAGGGATTGATGGCGGCCGGCTCGATGTGCTGCAGACCCAACGCAAACGCGACATTGCGCCCGTTGTGCCCTTGAAACCCGACGGCGGGATCGATGGCTTCCTTGATGATTTTTTCCGGCGTCCTGGCCGCCACTTCTTCGATTTCCATTCCGCCTTCGGTGCTCGCAATGAACGTCGGCCATCCGGTGTCGCGATCGACGAGGATCGAAAGGTACAACTCCTTCGCAATATTCGCCCCCTCTTCCACCAACAGACGGTGTACGGTCCTTCCCTTCGGTCCGGTCTGATGGGTGGCAAGCGTTTTGCCGAGCAATTCCTTGGCCAGTCCCGGGACAGCCGCCTTGTCCTTGGTAAGCTTGACGCCCCCCGCCTTGCCGCGTCCCCCGGCATGAATCTGAGCCTTCACCACGAACACGGGCGTGTTCAGCTCGCTGGCCCACGCGGTGGCGGCTTCGTAAGACGTAATTTCCTTCCCCCGCGGCACCGGTACGCCGAACTGTGCGAACAACGACTTGGCCTGAAACTCATGAACGTTCATCGTGACCTCTAGAGCTGATAGCTGATGGCGAATGGCTTATGGCACGGACAAAGATGAGGTCCTCGCTCCTGCGATGTGCCATACGCCATAAGCTCTTTGATTATTGTTTCCTCGTATACGCCGGCAGGATCATCGGCGAGATGATGCCGCTGGAGTGACCGTGTTTCTTGGCTTCGGCCCGGAATCGTTGCAGGTGCTTCAAGGTCAGCGCTCCCTGCTTCGTCGACTGGGCACGGGAGGCCGCGGTCAAGCCGGACCGCTTGCCGAAGACCATCAGGTCGAGCAGCGAATTGCCCATCAGCCGGTTTCGTCCATGAAGTCCGCCCGACGCTTCGCCCGCCACAAAGAGATTCTTGACGTTGGTCTCGGAATTCGTATCGATCTTCACGCCGCCGTTCTGATAATGGAGCGTCGGATAGATCAACACCGGGTCCTTGCTGATGTCGATGCCGAACCGCTCGAACTGCATCATCATCGCCGGGAAGTGCTTTTCGACCGTACCCGGTCCGTGTTCGGCATCCAAGAGCGGCGTGTCGAGCCAGACGCCGACCCGGCCGGACATCGTTCTGATCCCGCGTCCCTCTTCGCACTCGCGGATGATCGAGGAGGACACGACGTCACGAGTATCGAGTTCGTTGACGAACCGCTCGCCTTTGGCGTTGACCAGATGACCGCCTTCCGAGCGTATCCCTTCGGTGACGAGCGCACCGATCAACTGCTCCGGATACACCGCCCCCGAGGGATGATATTGAAACGTATCGATGTGAGCGAGTTTGGCGCCCATCCGGTACGAGAGACAGAGCCCGTCCCCCGTGGCGCCATAGTGATTGCTCGTCGGAAATCCCTGGATGTGGAGCCGGCCGATCCCGCCCGTGGCGAGAATCACCGATTTAGCCGCCACCATGACGTACCGGTGATTGTCCAAGTCCTTGAAGATTGCGCCCGTGCACCGGCCGTCGTCGTCGCTGAGGAGCTCGACCGCCGCGCAGAATTCCAGGAGCTGGATCTTCTGATTGATCACCTCGTCCTTCAGCACCCGCATGATCTCCAAACCCGTGTAATCGGAGCAGGTCAGGAGACGCGGCTTGGAGCTTCCGCCGCCTTTCTTCACATGGAGGTTGCCGTCCGCCTGACGGTCGAACAGCACGCCCAGATCGATCAGCCATTTGGCGATCGACGGGCCGTCTTCCACCATGACTTTGAGCAGGGCATGGTCGTTTTGCATGTGCCCGCCCTTGAGCGTGTCGAGGAAGTGTGTGACCGGGGAATCCTCCGGCGCCACGGAAATCTGCATGCCGCCCTGCGCCATCACGCTGTTCGAATCGCCCAGGCGCAGCTTGGTCGCCAGAATCACCTTCGCACCGGCGCCCTGTGCGTGGAGCGCAGCGGCGCAGCCGGCGCCCCCGCCGCCGATGACCAGCACGTCGGTGGTGTACTGCGGCGTCAAATCCATGTCGTCCGAGACCGGGCTGTTCCCCTCCAACAAGGTCGCCAGCTCAACGACGGTCTTGTCGCCCTCGTTCGGGCCAAAGCGGATCGGACGATAGGCGCTTTCCCGGAAATCCGGATGGTATTTCTTGATCAGCGTATCGCGGTCGGCGGGAGAAAATTTTGGAATGGTCTGTTTGCGGCGGGCATCCCGGGTCTTATGGACGACTTGTTGAAGGGCGTGAATGTCCATCTTAGCCTTCAGCTTTCAGCGTTCAGCATTCAGCGCCGCTAGGTTCGGAAGCTGAGAGCTGATAGCTGAGTGCTTCTCGCTATTTCACCGTCGCACAATAGTCAGTGAGCTCCTTGTCGGTCATCTTCAACACTTTGTTCCATTCCTCGTTGAAACGCCCTTCCTGAATCTCGTTGATGCGACTGTCCAGGCCCAGCGGCTTGTCGGTGAAATGCGCCCCCTGGGCGCGGCTCACGTACAACGCGACGAGATTCGGCGCAATGTCGGCGATGCAGACCGGCGTGCACATGCCGCACATGACGCAGTCCATGAACATCTCCGAGACGCTTTTGAAATCGCCGAAGACGGCCTTCCACACTCCTTCCCGCACGTCGATCTTTTGCGGACAGGCTTCGGTGCAGGCATTGCAGTTGCGGCAAAGCGGCGCTTCCGGATACAAATTGAAGAGATCCTGCTTGGGATCCTGCAACGTTTGAATGTCGTAGGTCGCCTTTCGCGCGGGAAACGGCGGCATCATCGTGAAGGACATCCCGTCCTGCACCGCCGTTTGACAGGCCAGGCAGGTCCGTACTTTTGGATCGTCTTTCGTTCGATAATAGGTCGCGCAGGCGCCGCAAAATCCGCCGAGACATCCGACGCCGCGCACGACCTCTTGCCCCGTGTACCACAAAGCCTTCACGACCGTGATGCCCTCGGGCACCTCGTATTGCTTCCCGGCAATCTCGATCGTCACCATCCGAGGCTTGAGCACCTCGGGCTGGTCGATGATGTTTTGGGTCTCTGTCGTTTCTGTGGTCATCTTCGTATTCAGTGACTAGTGACAAGTGACGCGTGACAAGAAACTCGGTTCCAACTCGTCACACGTCACCCTTCACTCGTCACCTCTTCTTTATGCGATCGCGTCGATGATCCGATTCAGCGTCGCGCTCGGGCGCATGGCCTTCGAGGCCTTGGCATCGTCGGGGTGGTAGTACCCGCCGACGTCCTGCGGCTTTCCCTGAGCGGCCAGTAATTCCTGATCGATCTTCGCGGCATTGTCGGTCAGGTCCTTGGCGATCTTGGCAAACTTTTCCGCAATTTTCTTATCCTGTGTCTGTGCAGCCAATGCCTGCGCCCAGTAGAGCGCCAGATAAAAATGGCTGCCGCGGTTGTCGATCTCCCCGACCTTGCGGGCCGGCGACTTGTTGCTCTCGAGGAACTTCGCATTGGCTTGATCCAGGGTATCCGCGAGAATCTTCGCCACTTGATTGTTCCCCGCCTTTGCCAAGTGTTCCAGCGAGGCAGCGAGCGCGAGAAACTCGCCCAACGAATCCCAGCGCAAGTACCCTTCCTCCTGGAACTGCTGGACGTGCTTCGGCGCCGATCCTCCCGCGCCGGTCTCGAAAAGCCCGCCGCCGTTCAGCAAAGGAACGATCGAGAGCATCTTGGCGCTCGTGCCGATCTCGAGAATCGGGAACAAATCCGTCAGGTAGTCGCGCAGCACGTTGCCGGTGACGGAGATCGTGTCCTTGCCTTCTTTCATCCGTTCCAGGGAGAACCGGCAGGCATCGGCCGGAGCCATGATGCGGATGTCCAGGCCCGTCGTATCGTGCTTGGGCAGATACTGGTTGACCTTCTTGATGATCTCCGCGTCGTGCGCGCGGTCTTTATTGAGCCAGAACACGGCGGGCGCACCGGTGGCCTTCGCACGGTTGACCGCCAGCTTCACCCAATCCTGGATCGCGGCGTCCTTGACCTGGCAAGCCCGCCAAATGTCTCCTTCTTCGACGTGATGCTCGATCAACGTTTTGCCCGCGGCGTCGACAATGCGGATCGTGCCGTTGCCCGGCGCCTTAAAGGTCTTGTCATGGGAGCCGTATTCCTCCGCCGCCTGCGCCATCAGACCCACGTTCGGGATGCTACCCATCGCGCGGGGATCGAAGGCCCCGTGCTTTTTACAGAACTCGACGACTTCATGATAGACGGGCGCATAGCTGGCATCGGGAATGACGCACTTGGTGTCGGCCAGCTTGCCGTCGGGGCCCCACATTTTTCCGCCGTCGCGAATGACCGGCGGCATGGACGCGTCGATGATCACATCGCTCGGCACGTGGAGATTGGTAATGCCTTTGTCGGAATTCACCATCGCCATCGGCGGCCGCTTTTGATACACGGCCTGGATGTCGGCTTCGATCGTCTTCCGCTGGTCTTCGGGCAGCGACTTGATTTTCGCGTAGAGATCGCCGATGCCGTTGTCCGGATCCACGCCGAGCTTTTTCAACGTCTCGCTGTGCTTCTCGAAGACATCCTTGTAATAGACCCGCACGGCATGGCCGAAGATCTTCGGGTCCGAAACCTTCATCATGGTGGCTTTCATATGGAGCGAGAACAGGACGCCCTGCCTCTTGGCGTCCTCGATCTGCTCTTCCAGAAACCTGCGCAGGGCCTTCACGCTCATAAACGTGGCGTCGAGCACTTCGCCGGCCTGGAGCGACAACTTGTCCTTCAGCACGGTCGCCTTGCCATCCGCCCCCACGAACTCTATCTTCGCGGTGGTCGCAGCAGGAATCGTCAGAGACTTTTCGTTGGACCGGAAGTCGCCGCCTTTCATGTGCGAGACATGCGTCTTGGAGTCGTGACTCCACGGCGACATCTTGTGCGGATGCTTCTTCGCGTAGTTCTTCACCGACAACGGCGCACGCCGATCAGAGTTACCTTCGCGCAAGACCGGATTCACCGCGCTGCCTTTGACTTTATCGTACCGCGCCTTGATGTCCCTCTCCTTGTCGTCCTTCGGATTTTCCGGGTAGTCCGGCAGTTTGTAGCCCTGCTGTTGCAATTCCTTGATCGTGGCGACCAACTGCGGAATCGACGCGCTGATATTCGGCAGCTTGATGATATTGGCTTCCGGGGTCTTGGCCAGTTCACCGAGCTCCGCCAAGGCGTCCGGCTGCCTCTGTTCCGGCGTCAGGTATTCCGGGAACACGGCGAGCACCCGACCCGCGAGCGAGATGTCGCGTAATTCAACCGTGACGCCCGCCGCCTTCGAGAAGGCGTTGATGATCGGAAGAAACGAATAGGTCGCCAGCATCGGCGCTTCGTCGGTTTTCGTGTAGATGATTTTGTCTGCTTTTGCCATGACCTTCCCCTCTATCGGTATCTGGTTTCAGTTCAGCGCGTTCAGCGCCGAACCCGCCTTGAACCACGCGATCTGTTGATCCGTCATGCTGTGGTTCGCCTGGATGGTGAGCGTACGTCCATCCGTCTTGTGTATGGTAACCACCACCGGCTTGCCAGGCGCCAGACTGTGTAGCCCCGTCACGCAGATGCGGTCCTGCTGCTCGATCTTCTCGTAGTCCTTCGGATCAGAGAAGGTCAACGCCAAGATCCCCTGTTTCTTCAAATTCGTCTCATGAATGCGAGCGAAGCTCTTCGTGATGACAACGCGGACGTTCAAGAATCTGGGCGACATGGCGGCATGCTCGCGGCTGCTGCCTTCGCCGTAATTCTCATCGCCGACCACGATGGATCCGACGCCCTTCGCCTTGTAGTCGCGGGCGATCTGAGCGATCGTGAGGTTGGATTCGCCGGTCAGCACGTTCGTCCCCTTGCCCGGCTCGGATGAGAACGCGTTGTTCGCCCCCAAAAACATGTTGTCGCTGATCTTGTCCAGATGGCCGCGGAACTTCAGCCACGGACCCGCCGGGGAAATGTGGTCAGTCGTCGTCTTGCCTTTGGTCTTGATCAACAACGGCAGCTTTTCAAAGTCCTTTCCGTCCCAGCGCGGGAAGGGCTGCAAGAGCTGCAACCGCTCGCTCGTCGGCGGAATATCGACGGTGAGATGGTCGCCGTTTTCAGCCGGTTCCACATAGCCTTCCTCCCCTTTTGCAAATCCTTTCGCCGGCAATTCCTCGCCGACGGGCGGTTCCAGCTTGAACTCTTTGCCGTCGGCTCCTTTCAATGCCTGATGCATCGGATCGAAACCCAGGTCCCCCGAGAGCGCATAAGCCGTCACCACTTCGGGACTCGCCAGGAACGACAACGTTTCGTTGATCCCGTCGTTACGACCGGGGAAATTCCGGTTGAAGGAGCTGACGATCGAATCCGCTTTCCCTTTGACCCCGTCGGCGCGCTTCCACTGCCCTATGCACGGCCCGCAGGAATTCGACAGCACCGTGCCGCCCAGTTTTTCGAACGTTTCCAAGAAGCCGTCACGCCTCATCGTATGGTAAATACGCTCCGAGCCCGGTGAGATCAGGAAGGACGTCTTCGCCTTGAGGCCGGCCTTCAGCCCTTGCCGGGCGATATGCGCGGACCGGCTGATGTCCTCATAGGAAGAATTCGTGCAGCTCCCGATCAGCGCGGCTTTCAATTCCACCGGATAGCCCTTCTCCTTCGCCTCCGCCGCCAACTTGGAGACGGGCCGCGCCAGATCCGGCGTATGGGGACCGACGACGTGAGGCTCCAACCTCGACAAATCGATCTCGACGATCTGGTCGTAATACTTTTCCGGCGATTGATAGACCTCGGCATCGGCCGTCAACAATTCCTTGTGCGATTGAGCGAGATTGGCAAGATCGGCTCGGTCCGTCAGGTTCATGTAGGCGACCATCTTCTGATCGAAGGGAAAGACCGACGTGGTGGCGCCGAGCTCCGCGCCCATGTTGCAGATGGTGCCCTTACCGGTGGCGCTGATCGTCTCTGCGCCGGGCCCGAAATACTCGACGATCTTGTTCGTGCCGCCCTTCACGGTGAGGAGACCGCACAGGTAGAGAATCACGTCCTTCGGCGAGGCCCAACCGGTCAACTTGCCGGTCAGCCGCACCCCGATCAACTTCGGATGCAGCACTTCCCAGGGCAGACCGGCCATGACTTCCCCGGCATCCGCGCCTCCGACCCCGATGGCCAGCATACCCAACCCTCCGCCGTTCGGCGTATGAGAGTCGGTGCCGATGATCAGCCCGCCGGGGAATGCATAATTTTCCAGCACGACCTGGTGGATGATGCCGGCGCCCGGCTTCCAGAATCCGATCCCGTATTTTTTCGCCGCCGAGGCCAGGAAGTTATAGACCTCTTTGTTCTCGTCCATCGCACGGAGCAGGTCTTTTTCAGAACCCATCTCGGCGCGGATCAAATGATCGCAATGGATTGTGCTCGGCACCGCCGCTTGTTTCTTGCCGGCCTGCATGAACTGCAACATCGCCATCTGGGCGGTCGCATCCTGCATCGCGACCCGGTCCGGACGCAGCGCCAGCATGGCTTTGCCGCGCTCCCAGGTTTGCGTATCGAAATTGTCCGCGTGCGAGACGAGGATTTTTTCCGTCAGCGTCAGGCCGCGGCCGAATTTCTTCCTGGCCTTGGCAAAGACGTCCGGCATCTTGGCGTAAAGTTTTTTGGCGAGATCCATGGACATGATTGAATCCTCAGTTTTGAATTTTCAGTTTTGAATTTTTAGTTTTTAAAACTCAACACTCAACATTCAACACTCAAAACTTTATTTCAGCGGCGGCACTTCTCTCCGTTTTGGCGCCGCGTAGTTCACCAGATAATCGAACAGCCGGATCAAGCGGCTGTCCTGTCGCTTCTGATCCACCCAGTGGCCGATCAGCCCGATCGTGCGTGACAGAATGAAGAACCCGTTCAAGCTGTCGATCGGGAATCCGATATCGACCAACACGGCCGCCATCGTGCCGTCCACGTTCAAAATCAAATTGTCCTTCTTCGCCGCCGTGACCTTTTCGACTTCCAGCGCGAAATCGAGACAGGGCGTCTTGATGTTCAAGCTCTTCACGTACCCCACCAACTCCTTCACGCGCTTGTCCGGATTCCGCAGGCTTTTCACGCGGTGGCCGATGCCGGGGACCGGGCCGACGTTCTTCTTCATGTAGGTCAGGAAGTCTTCGACGTTCATCTTGTTGTCGACGGCATACTTGAAATACCGGCCGGCATCCGTCACCGCGCCGCCGAACCGCGGGCCGATCATGATCAATCCCGCGGCCACCGCCTGGGACAGCCCGATGCCGGCGCAAGCCGCAAGAATGGTCGCATAGGCGCCGCTCACGCAGGGGCCATGATCGGCAGACAACATCATGATGCGTTTGATGATTTCCGCTTCCTGCTTGGAGATGAGCCGCTTGTCCCAGAGCAGGCCGATGACGTGGGGAATTTCGTAGCCCTTGTTGATCAGTTCAGAAGCCGGATAGCCATCGTAGCAGGGTTCGTCGCCGCGGTCGTCGCTGATCGTCGTGCGAATCAGGGGGGCGACCACGACCTCGTCCGCCTTCATCGCTTCTTCAACCGTCTTCGGCAGCCTGGGCAGCACCGCGGGCTCGACCGGCTCCTTCACCTGACCGGACTTCAATAATTCCTGATAGGTTTCCTTGATCGCGGGACCCAACGCGCCGAAGGTGGGCGGCACGATGGCTCCGGCTTTCTTCAACGCATCTGACTTGGAGCGGGCCGACCCTTCTCCTTTCATGCCTTCCTTGGCGCCGGCATGGCCGAATTTCATGCCCTTCGGGAGACTCTCTTGGCAGAACCCGGACACCACGCCGATCAGCTTGATCCGGCGCTTCTTGGCTCCATACCACTCGGCGGCCCGCTCTTCGAGGTCGCCGCCCATTTCTCCGACAATGACGACGGCCTTGGTCTGCGGATCGTTCTCGAACATTTCCAGGTAGCTGACGTAATCGGTGCCGGGATAAGCGTCGCCGCCGATGCCGATCGCCGTGGTAATGCCGTCGGCGAACTGCGAACAGATCCAAATAATTTCGTTGGAAAGACCGCCGGACTTCGTCACGACGCCGAAGGAGCCTTCACGATAGAGCTTGGAGAGCACCAGATTGTCGAATGCGCCGCCGATGACACCGAGACGGCAGGACCCGGCGGAAATGATCCCGATCGAGGACGGTCCGTTGAACACTTTGCCCAGTTTCCGGGCATGGGCTCCGAGCAGCTTGGCGTCCTTTTCCGGCACGCCTTCCGTAATCATGGAGACGAGCTTGATATGCGGATCGTCGAGCGCTTCCAACCCGCCCTTCATGGCCCGGTCGGCGCCGATATACACGAGACTCGTGTTGATCGTCGGATGGTTCTTCGTGGCTTCGGCGATGGTCTTGTAGACGGGAATGGCGATCAGGCCGCTGCCATAGGGAACTTCGTTCGTCTTCCCGGCATCCGGCGGATAGACAAACGCTTCGACATTGAGCGGACGCTTGATGAGATAGCAAAATTCCGCCATGCGGCGGGCGGCGTTGACCCCGGCTTGCCCCCCCTGGATCACCACCCGGGTATCTTTGTTGGCCAGAATACTCATCGAAAATCCTCCAACAGTGAAGCTTTCAGCGGTCAGCATTCAGCCGACAGCTGAGGGCTGATAGCTGATCGCTCTTTACTTGTGCAGCGCTTTGTCGACGATGTCGGTGAGCGGTGTGTTCCTATCGAAGACGTGGATGTCGAAGCCTTCGTCCTTCAGCGCGCGCATCGCATCGAGGCCTTCCTTTTCACGCGGCCCTCCCCGGCGTACCCAAATTTTGACGTCTTTCAGTTTCCCATCGGACTTGGCCTTGCGGAAGCCGTTGATGATGCCCCCGAACGTCTTCTTGACGTCCGTGAAGTTGGCGATCGCCCCGCCCACGATGATGTTTTTGATACCGGGAAGTGAACAGACCTTTTCGGTCAAGACCTCAACCGCCCAATCGGGCGGATCGCCGGAATACTCGGCATAGTTGGCCAGCTTGCCGCCCCGTGCCACGACCGCGTCGGAATAGTAGACGCTTGCGCCGCCGCCCGCCGGCAGCATCGCCGTATCGCCTCCGGGAATCTCAATGAACTTTACCGACCCCTTGATCTTGCTGTCTACGGACATGACTTCGAGCTCATCCTGGCTGTATGCGCGTCCGAATTCCGCCGCGAATTGAAAATTCCAGTCGGGATGGCGGAACTTGGCGTCGCCGTCCAGCAAGGTGACGGCATCCAGCGCCACCAATTCGCCGTCGCTTTCACGGATCACGGCGGGATTCACTTCGAGATATTGCGCGTCTTCGTTATCGAAGCAGGTGAACATTTTTCCGGCGAAGTCGGCCATCTTTTTGATGAGCGGACCGGTAAATCCGGCATCCTTTGCGAGTTTCTCCAGCCCTTCGGGGGTCGGCTGCTGGCCGACATCCAGCGTCAGACGCTTCACGCGATCCCAGTTGGATTCCACCTCGATCCCGCCGCAATTGGCGACCAGAATTTCGCTGCCTTCGCGTGTAGATTTGACGGCGCAATAATATTCTTCTTTGTGAGGAATCATTTCCGACACGATCACTTGGGAGACTGTGATGCTGCCGACCTGGCGGCCGATCATTTCTTTGGTTGCCCCAACGGCTCCGTTCACATCCAGGCCGACCTTCACGAGACCGAGCTTGAAACGCGACCCCAGTGCCTCGTGCGCTTTCGCGACGAGCTTGGAGGGCTTCATCCAATCGTTCGCCTGGCCGAGCTTGGCAAGCTCGTCGGCGGACGTGACCACCACATAGTTTGGGACATGAATTCCCCACTTTTTCATGAGCCCCATTCCGGGGCCTTCCAGTACCTTAGCCATGGCAAATTCTCCTCTGAAGGCAGTGAAGGAGCCGGATTGTAGCGGAAATCGCGGAGATGTCTCAATACACCAGAGGGACTAAGGCGGGAAGGATCAAAAGGCCTAGCTTGTCATCTGATGAGACCTTGGCAGGCACAAGTTGTCGATTTTAGAAGAGTTCTGTTGAGATTTCTTCAAGATCGGAAGAAACGGCCTCTTCCTGCGTCCCTGACAAGACGGACATACAAACGAACTCCGCTCGCTTTGCAGACGTCGGATGGTTCGCCCGCACAGATTGGGGCATGGTTGACCTTCCTTTCCATACACCAGATGGTGGACCTTGTACCGTCCCTCCGTTCCATCCGGCGCAAAGAAATCCCGTACGCTCGACCCGCCGCACCGAATCGCGTCCTGAAGGACCTGGCACGTCGTCTCGTAGAGCAATTCCATCTGAGCAGGACGCAATCGGTCGGCGATCTGATTGGGATGCAGCCTCGCCCGGAACAGAATTTCATTGGCATAGATGTTCCCGATCCCCGCCACGGCTTGCTGCTGCATCAGCAGCGGCTTGAGTCTGGCCCGCCGGCCGCCGAGGTATCGGACAAAGTCTGCACGCGACACGGTCAAGGGGTCCAGTCCGAAGCGGCGGGCGATATAGCGGTCGAGGCTCGGGCGATCGAGAAGAGACAGCCGGCCGAAGCGGCGGGGATTCCAATACCGCAGGAGCGGCTCCCGACCGCCGGTAAACGACATCTCCACATGGACATGCTGAGGATGTTTGACCGCAACCGATTGGAACAGCAGAAGGCCGGTCATCCCAAGCTCAGCGACGATATAGCGGACATCGCTTCCCTTCCGGAATTCCAGAGCCACGCTTTTGCCGTAACGAGACACTGAGTCCAACCGCACGTTTCGATACCACGAAAGCATGCGGAATCCCTCTTTGACAATGTCCGCTCGTCCCACCGTGATGTGAATCAACTGAGCGCCGACCAGACGGGATCTGATTTGTTGGGCGACGACTTCTGCTTCCGGCAACTCCGGCATGGTCAAAAACCTAATGCTAAATGGCGAATTGTGAATGTTGAATTGCCGACGGGTTTTTCAAAAATTAAACACTCAACATTGAACATTAAACATTGTGGGTGCGATCCTGCCGCAACCGCGTGACCTGCTCGATCGCCGAGCGAAGATTGGGAAGAGGGACTGCTCCGGGACGCCGGGTCATCGCGAGCTTCCAGACTTCCGGATACGTCATCCCGTCCACACAGCACAGATACGCCATGACGACCGAGACGGAGCGACCCATACCAGCCCGACAACAGACCATGACTCGATTGTCGCGCAACTGCCGCTCAACCCATGAGACGGCCCGGTCGAGCGACACGACTTCGGCCTCTCCATATTCCTTCAGTGAGATCTTTTCAAAGACGATGCCGGCAGGCGGTTGAATCGAGAACTCTTCGGCGACGAACAACACGGCTCCCACGCCCGCCGGCGGTTTCTCTGCATCATACACATTCCCGACAAGGAGTTTGTCGGTGATCTCATGCATGGCCTTGCATGATAGAAGGGGGAACGATGCGCGATCAAGCGGGACGCACCGTTGCAGTCCATTTCGACCGAGGCTATACTGGTTCTCTCCGATGGAGCTGCGTATGCCGGCACTTTCCGTCGCCGATGTCGAAACCAGGCTGTCCAGCGTTCACTGTGCCGTCTGCAAGAGTTCGAGCTTTGGAATCGATCAACGCTTCATGCAGTCGGACGGCGAATGGCGCGGCGTGTGTAAGAAATGCTACTACAGCTTTCCAATCTATACCGATATGGAGTTCTACCTTCGGACCCAGCCGGACGTGCCCTATCGGTTGAAAGAGATTTCCTGCACTGCCTGCAATCATCGAGGTGTGACGCTCGACTTTCGGGCTACAATGTCCGTCCGCGAGGCGATCTACTTTGTGACCTGTCAAAAATGCGGCAGGCAGTTCCCCGAACGGTCGTCGTTGGAAGCATTTGAATAGGCCGACTTTTCTCAGCCGCGGTGGTGTATACTCCATCCATGACGGACAAAGCGAAAGCTAAGGATCCTGAGCCCGCCACACCGGAGGGTGCGCCCAAATCCCGCAAGGAAATTCCGTTGGTTTCGGTTCCCAACGACCGCGACATGATCGCGGAGGAGATGGCGGAGTTGTTCGAAGAAGACAAGGTGAGCCATCAGCACGGTTCATCGGAACCTGAAGCCGATTAGATCCTGCCGTCGTTTCAGCCAGCTTCAGTCTTTTATCTCTCAATACGCCTTCAAGATCACTACAGCGCTAACCAATCTGCTCTGCTCAAGCGCTTCGGCTCGACCGTGCTACGCCTCAGGCCGCTCGGCGTCGCAAACTCGTTCAGGCCAAGCCCTGCCGGCCTGAACTTCGGACATGCGCCGCCGTCCTCATACTGCGGACCGCCGCCTTTCGGCAAGCGCGGTGCCCCGAGCCTCCGCGATTCGCGACGCATAACCGGTCAGCGCTGCCCTATGGAGAGAGTGGCGGCGACGAGTCGCTTCCAAACCCGTCGCCTCAGCAGAATGCTCTCTTGGTGCAGTACTCTTACGAGTGATAGTTTGTTTTTCCTTGATTACAGTCACGACAAAGCGTTTGAAGATTATCAGTAACGGTTTCGCCACCTTTTGACCATGGTTTGACATGATCCACTTCAAGTACTACGCCGGGCGTAAGCGTCGGAGAAGCGCCACATGCACAGCAGCGGAAGCGGTCGCGTTGAAGAACCTTAAAACGAAGCCGAAGGTCCGCAGAACGAGAGAGCCGATGAGCGACTGCATCAGCAGCTTTGGAAACCACTGGTGCAGCCATTTCTTCTGAGTTGGCATAGGAAACGAATGCTTCCAAGGCCTTCCGCCAGGACCCAAAACGCCGTTCGTAGGTGGCCACGTGGAATTGGCACGCTGGCTTATGGATGTCGCTGTAAACAGGTTGTCGGCCAAGGCGAACCCACAAGTCATAAAGAGACACAAACAACTTCTTATCTGGAATATATTTCTCTACAGAAGTGGCTAATCCAGCTTCTTTAATCGCATTATTCCAGGTACCGAAGCGTCGGATAATAGTTGTAACTCCGTATTTCCCAAGATCTTTGTAGGTGCGCTGTTTCACTTGCCCCGCTTGATCAGATGAAACTCGGCGAAGGTCGCGCAAGAGATCGTTATCCGATATATTTCTCGTATCGTGGTTCAGCACAAATGGCATGGTTCACTTATCCCACCTAAAAAGCAGTGTAATTTCTGCTCGCAGAAGATGTATTCTCAGCGTGCTAGGAACCCCTTCTAACCAGCGCGAGCCAATTTAGTGCGTGTCCGACCTGACCGCCTTTCCGAAGTTTTCGAATGGTGCTCGGCGAAGGCATCGACCAACCGCCGGATCATTCGCTGGTATTGTGTGCGATGTTTGCGCGCTTCCCCCTTGAAGAACTCGACGCTTCATTTGCTGAGCGCGATAGTTACTTTGACACCTTCGTCCCGAAAGACGAGTCCTCCGGACGGGGCAGGGAAGTCAGGAACTACTCTCAACTCACCGATGGGCTCGTCGCTGTATTTTACTTTCTCGATCATAGATTCGCCTGCTCGAGACGTGAAATAACTGAACATCTAGACGGCCAATTTTGACACACGAAGCTGTTTTCGGCGTTGCTCGGCGTGCCACAAATCATACTGTGTTTGGTGATTGAGCCAGCTTTCAGACGATGTGCCAAACGCCATAGAAAGGCGAACGGCCATCTCAGGGCTAATTCCCGCCCGACCGTTCAGAATGGCCGACAAGGACTTACGGCTGATGCCCAAAGCTTGTGCCGTTTCTGTGACACTTACCCCAAGCGGCTCCAGACACAGACGTCTGAGAATTTCTCCAGGATGCGGAGGATTGTGCATACGCATGATTCAGCCTCTCTAGTGATAATCTTCATAGTCGACTGCGTCGGCATCTTTGCCGACAAATCGAAATGTGAGCCGCCAATTCCCGCTCACCGAAACGGCCCAGGTCCCTTTGCGATCACCTTTGAGCGGATGGAGATCCAGCCCCGGTAGATCCATATCACGCGGATTCGTGGCTGCATTGAGTTGTGCCAAGATCAGCCGCAGCCGATCTCCATGATGAGCCTGAACACCGGATCTACTTCCTGCCTCGAAAAACCTTCGCAAACCCTTGTGCCTGAATCCCCGAATCACGCGAGAGACTGTAACCCAATAGGTTACGGATTACAAGTCGGTGTGGGTTCGAGGCCTGGCTAGACTAAATCGTCCGAACAATCCGCACAGAACCATCGTCTGGAATTCTCACCAGCGAGGCGTTATCTCTCCGCTTCAGTCCCTCAATCCTCACGATTGTCCCCCGTTGGCATTCCGACCACGGTGCATTGGTTTCTGACTGAACCTTGTCCAGCCGGCCGATTTCGGAGCGGCCCAGCTCGTTGCACACCCAGGCTCGTGTGTCGCCTTTCAGCTCACGGAGCTCGCTGACGACCCGAAAGGTGTGAGGATCGCGCGGCACCATGGTGCGGCCGTCCTTTCGCAGAAGCAGATAGGAAAACTTGAGCGCATCTTTGATAAATCCCACTTCTTCATCGATTTCCCGAATATGAGCCGGCAGCTGCCAGGGCCGCTCTTCATGGCACCAGTCGTCCGGATCGATCAACGCAGGACAGTTTTGCTCATGCAGGCAAGGACTATAGACGGTGCATCGCTTTTCCCATACCAGCCGGTCACGGACTTCGTGTAGCGCCCGCGAGGTTTCACGGAGCGCTGGTTCCACGACCATGAGCGTGCCGTGCGGGGCCAGGACATCCAGCAGTTCGGCGATCAGCTTTGCCCGGGAGGCTATTGGATCAGCGGCTACGGCAAATAATTCGTTGAGGCAGTTTGCCGCGATGATGAGATCGAATGGACTTTCTGCACGTATCCGATCGCCCCACGACTCCACGGAACATCGCTCGATGTTGCGTTCGCACGGTGTCATGCCGGCGCCTTGGATTCCGGCCTCACGGCAATAGACACTCCAGAGGTCTTTCGCCTGCTGCAATGCTTCGCTCGATGAATCGACCGCCGTCACGGAAAGGCGTTGGGCATCTTCTAGATTCTTTTGATGCAGCCAATCCAGCACGGCCAATGCGCCAGTCCCCGGCCCGGAGCCGACGTCGAGCACCCGTAAGCCGGTTCTCTGTCCTGCATACAGGGTTTCCGCCGGAAGCTCGTCGAGCAAGACTTGGATCTTGGAGAGGTTCACCGCCATGAAATAGCTGAGATAGGCTGCTGCATGGCCCGAATCATCCATATAGTCGGGAGCCAGCGATTTTCTTTCTTTCGTAAACAAACGAGACAGATGTTCTACTGAGCGAGCGATGTGATTGGCCTGGGAAGACAGTCGTCCGCCTACGAGATGAATGGCGTGGAGGATAACCGGCGACACGCTTGCCGCCTGCTTGCCTTTGGGCACAGGCATGGCCTAGTGTATGCTCTGGGTGCAACGGAGGACAACCATGACGGATGAGATTCTCAAGGCATACAAAGAAGTCGAACTCGCGGTCGAGCGCTATACGAAGCTTCTGCAAGAGCACGCCGTCATGTTGCAAAACATGGAACCCCCCGGCTCCGACAAGGTCGTTCGTATGACGCAGGGGTCGAAGGCCATGCGCGACAGCGCGATGATCTATCTCTCCTATGCCAAGTACGTGGCCTACGGTATGCCGTCGAGTGAGGAAATGGTGGAGGATGAGATACAGGGATAATTTGGTTTGTTTGGTTCCTGGTCTGTTTGGTCTGTTTAGTTAACCAGATAAACAAGACAAACCAAATAGACCTTGAAAACAAAAGAGCCCGACAGGAAGGCACCCTGTCGGGCTCTCTGTTTTCACACACCCGTTGTCAGATGCTGCGCATGAAATGCGCGACTTCTTCCGGATTCACCTGACCGCCCATGATGGACGACATCGCGACGTTTGTGGATTTCTTGCCTGTCAATCCCGATTCGACCTCGTCCACGATCAATTCCACCGGCATGGACTGCCCCCCGTAGACCCGGGGACCGCCGATGATCTTGGCCTTCGAATAGCCGTAGATCGCGGTCGCGACTTCTTTGGCCATCCAGCCGACATAGTTGAATTCCGGCACGACGATGAGCTTGGCATTCTTGCACAGTTGGCGCAGCTCCAGGGTCGGGAACGGCCGGAGCGAACGGATCTTGATCAACCCGACTTTGATGCCTTTCTCCGTGCAGAGCCGAACCGCCTCGCGTGACTGGGCTGCGGCGCTGCCCGATGCAATGATGATCGCCTCCGCTCCTTCGACATTCTCGGCAGACAGCAAGCCGCCCATGTAGCGATGGATGTACTTGCGGGACCGCTCGACGGCGGCCCATACTTCCTGCTGCCAGACGGCGTGGATGTTATACGCCATAAAATTCGACTTCTGAACCGGGGCATCGCGCGACAAACGGGCCGGAGGATTCTCGGCATCCAAAACAGGAACGGCACCGCGCCAAGCCTCCCTAGGAGGCAACTTAATCCCGCGATCCTGCATGCGAACATAGCCACGCGCATGGGTAACAAAGAACCCGTCGCAGCAGACTCCGACCGGCAAGGTGACGTCGTTCTTCTCGCTGATCGTAAAGCCGGCCATAATGAAGTCGAACATGTCTTGCTGGTTTTCGGCGTGAAAGACGATCATGCCGCAGTTCAGTAAGTAGGCCACTTCGATATTGTCGGGCTGGATTGCGAGCGGCGCATTCACGACTCGACAGGTAAACATCGCCACGGCAGGCAGCCGGTGGCCCGGCCAGGAGGCGATTCCTTCCATCCCCCGCAATGTTCCCGGACCGGCTGTCGCCGTGAAACATCGGACGCCGGATCGCGAGCCGCCGGCGATCGCGGCCATGACACCGACTTCTTCTTCGCCGCGATAGTACTCCTTCACATAGCCTTCGCCGTAGAGCACACCCACGAGTTGCATGGTTTCGCTCTGGGGGGTGATGGGATAGGCCACTGCGAGATCGACATTCGACCGGCGGATCGCTTCCTTCGCCGCTTCGCTGCCGGTGATAAACTCTTTCGTGCGAGGCGCTTCGTGGAACATGTACTCCGGCGTCACGACCTTCTGCCGCTTCGCCTCGGCATGAGGATCTTTCTTCCCGTCCGATTTCGGAACCGCCACGCTGGTAATGGGATCACCCTGGGGATTCGTTTTTTGCTGGGCTTCCAACGCTTCGCTCATAGGTGCACCTCTTGGTATGGTGAGCGG
>DATFDJ010000150.1:0-3520 GCA_035252115.1 Nitrospira sp.
CAGAGTGAAAGGACGGTGAAGTCGTTTCAGTGGCGTGCCTCTAGCTCGTCACCGCTCCTTCCGATGCCGACGAGACGTGACGACCGTATTTCGCCATGACGCCGACCGTGTAGCGCGGAACCGGCCGCTTGACCTTCTTCAGCCGCGCCGCAATTTCTTTCTGTGTCAGACTCACATCCAATCTTCGTTTGGCGATATCGAACGTGATCGTATCGCCGTTCTTCACTGCTGCGATGGAACCGCCTCGAACCGCCTCCGGCGACACATGACCCGCCATCAGGCCGTGCGTGGCACCGGAGAAGCGGCCGTCGGTCAGCAAGGCCACGGAATCGCCGAGACCGGCGCCCACGATGGCGGCGGTCACGCCCAACATTTCTCTCATGCCCGGTCCGCCGGCCGGTCCCTCGTAGCGGATCACGACGACGTCGCCGGCTTTGATCTGGCCGGCCTTCACCGCCACGAAGGCATCCTCCTCACGGTCGTAGACTTTCGCCGGGCCTTGAAATTTCATCATCGAATGGCCAGCGACTTTCACCACGCACCCGTCAGGCGCCAGATTGCCTCTCAGGATCGCGAGCCCGCCGGTGGGTTTGATCGGGCTGGACAGCGGCCGTAATACGTGCTGTCCCGACGCTTCGTTCGCGTCTTTCGCTTCCTCGCCGATCGTGCGGCCTGTGACAGTCGGTTGATTGCCATGGAGCAGGCCGGCATCGAGCAATCGCTTGGCGACGAGCGTGGTACCCCCGGCCGCGTACAGATCCGCCGCCGTGAAACGGCCGCCTGGTTTCAGATCGGCCAGCAACGGTACTTTGCGATTGATCCTGTCGAAGTCGTCGAGGCTCAGCTTGATGCCGGCCTCGCGCGCCACCGCGAGCAGATGCAGCACGGCGTTCGTCGAGCCGCCGGTGGTGGCCACGGCCGCGATCGCGTTTTCGAGCGACTTGCGCGTGATGATCCGGCTGGGGCGGAGGTCCTGTTCAAGCAATGCCATGACCAGCTTCCCGCAGTCGAATGCGACATCGTCTTTCGTGGGATCCATCGCCGGGACGCCGTTCCGTCCCATCGGCGAGATGCCGAGAAACTCGAACGCGATGGCCATCGTGTTGGCGGTGAACTGGCCCCCGCAGGCTCCGGGACCGGGGCACGCATGGTCTTCCAGGTCTTTCAGTTCCGCGTTCGTCATCTTGCCGGACGCGTGTTTGCCGACCGCTTCGAACACGTCTTGAATCGTCACGTCGTGACCCTGGAAGTGTCCGGGCATGATCGATCCGCCGTAGAGCATCAACGACGGGACGTTGAGCCGGGCCAGCGCCATTACCGTACCGGGGATGGTTTTGTCGCACCCGGAGAGAGCCACAACCCCGTCGAAGAGATGCCCGCGCGCCACCAACTCGATCGAATCGGCGATGACCTCGCGGCTGATGAGGGACGCTTTCATCCCTTCCGTCCCCATCGAGATGCCGTCGGACACCGCGATCGTGTTGTATTCGATCGGCGTGCCGCCGGCCGCGCGGATGCCGGCCTTGACCCGCTCGGACAGCCGGCGGAGATGGTAATTGCACGGCATCACCTCGATCCAGGTATTCGCCACGCCGATCAGTGGGCGCGAGAGGTCCTCGTCGGTAAATCCCACCGCTTTCAGCATCGCGCGGGCCGGAGCCCGGCCGGGGCCGACCAACAGATCATGGCTCTTGAGCTTCATCTCTTCTCCCGGAAATTTTTTCAGGCTCTTGCTACTTCGCCGGCTGTGATTCCATGCCTGGCTGTGGGCTCCCGGACATGCTTCCGTGCGGGTTCGGCATGCCGCCGCCGTGTGGGCTGCCGGGGCCTCTTCCACCTTGCTTGTGCTGGTCCATCATTTTGTCGTGCTCAGCCTTTTCCTTCCCACGCTGTTCCGGCGTGAGCAGCGCCAAGACGTCCCGCCGCGTTTTGATCGAGGTCATCCGTAACCCGATTTGGAGATCCTCGCTTTGTTTTAACTTCGCTTCGATGGCGCTGAGGTCCGACTTTTCGTCGTCGGTCAACGCCTTCAATTCCCGCTCCGCCACTTGAATATCCGCCTCGCTCTTGATCCGTGTCTTGTCGAGGTTCAACTGGATATCTTTGAGCTTGGCGACCTGCTCGGCCGTCAGCCCGATGTCCTTTTCATGTTTCAGCAGATGCCGGATCAAATGACCCGTGCTGCTGTGCATCATGCCCATCCCGTGGCTTCGTCCGCTCCCGTGGCCGCCTTCTCCGTAGCCGTCCTTGCCGTATCCCGGCTCGTTCGCCAGTGCACCGATGAGTCCCGCTGCCAGCACAAACACTGCACTCACGCCGAACATCAACACTCCGTGTGCTTTCTTCGTCATGCCGTCCTCCTTCGGGTTTGTGAAAATCGTCGTCTCCGGATGCGGATGATTATCGCACAAACACACCGCCCGCGCCGTTCAGTCCGTTGAAGAGAAACTGCACGGCCAACGCGGCGAGCAGCAGCCCCATCAAACGCGTGATGATTTTCTCAGCGAGCGGGCTCATCCACTTGGCCCCCGAGGCGCCCAGGGCCAGGGTGACGTAGCTTGCCAGACCGACCAGCGCAACGCAAGCCAGCAACACGCTTCGGTGCGTCCACGATGCCGCCTGACCGTCCAGCAGAATGACGGTGGAGATGGCGGCGGGACCGGCCAGCATCGGGACGGCCAACGGCGTGACGGCGATATCGTCCATCGTCGAACCGGCCGCCGTTTCCTCGGCGGTTTCCTGAACAGGCGACCGCTGCGCCCGCAGCATGTCCAATGCGACGAGCAGCAGGACCAGCGCTCCGGCGACCTGGATGGCCGGCAAGGTAATCCCTAAGAGTGAGAAGAGCCGCTGCCCGACGAGGGCGAACCCGGCCAAGATGCCGACGGCGACGAGGCAGGCCACCCGAGCCATTCGCAACCGTTGCGAAATGGTGCTGCGCGAGGTCATGGCGAGGAAGGCCGGGACGGTGGCGATGGGATCGACGATGACGAACAGGGAACTGAACGCCAGCACCCCGTACTCCAGGAGATTCATTCACGTCACCGTCGCTGGGCGGCGTGCAGGAGTTCGGCGCGAGGGTCGGGATGCTTGTGTTTCGCCAGCCGTTCGTAGAGCGATCGCTCCTCGTCCGTCACGGCGGCCGGCATGATGATCTGCAACGTGAGAAAGAGGTCCCCGTGCCCGCCTGTTTCAGAGGGCAGACCCTTGCCTTTCAGACGCAGCTTGCCGTCGGCGCGGCTGCCGGGCGGCACCTTGACCTTCACCGGTTCGGTCAGCGTCGGTGCCATGACATCGGCGCCAAGCGCCGCTTCCCACGGATAGACGGGCAGCGTGACGTGAATATCCGCACCTTGCCGTCTGAAGATCGGATCGGCAGGAATGATGACGTGGAGATAGAGATCGCCGCGCTTCCCGCCGTTCATTCCCGGCTGACCTTTGCCCGCAACGCGCACGCGCGTGCCGTCCTGCACGCCGGCCGGGATCTTCACTTCGATGGTTTTGGACTCCGTCGTCGTAC
>DATFDJ010000151.1:0-5788 GCA_035252115.1 Nitrospira sp.
AGCGGTCTCCTCGACAACGTGAAGCGTTCCTCTGAAGCATCACTCGTAGGCTCGCTCGTGTTTCGGGTTTCGTGTTCCGGGTCGCGAAACATGCAACTCGAAACGCGTAACTCTTGTACTTCGCCGCACTACGCTTCACGCATCACGAGAAACGCTTCACGCGTTCGTCACGCCACGTCCGTCTCCTGCACCAGCGGTCTCATCATGTCCGTGCGTACGTGCGGCTGTCGTGCATGGGCATGAGCCTTCAGGCGGAGCGACGGCGCCACGAGCTGCTCATAGAGAACGAGGTAGTCGCGGACCATCCGTTCCACGGTAAACCGCTGTTCAAATGCTTCGCGGCAGCGATGCCGGTCGATCAAATGCACCGCTCCCACGGCCTGCGCCATTCCGTCCAGGTCATCGCAAATGTAGCCGGTGGCGCCGTGGTCGAGAATTTCTGGAATTGATCCGCGCCGGTAGGCGATGACCGGAGTGCCGCAGGCCAATGCCTCGATCAAGACGAGACCGAACGGTTCCGGCCAATCATACGGGCAAAGCAGCGCGGCGGCGTCGCCGAGGAAATCGTTCTTTTCGGCATCGCTGATTTCTCCCACATACTCGATCAGCGGATGTTCGAGGAGACGCTCGATCTTCCGCTTGAAGTACTGCTGATCCATGGGATCGACTTTCGCCGCGATGCGCAACGGCATGCCGATACGCTTCGCGATTTCGATGGCGTGATCCGGACACTTTTCGGGGGAAATCCGTCCGAGAAAGGCGAGATACGATCCCTTCACCGGGTGAAACGAGTAGAGATCTTTCGGGATGCCGTGGTGGACCGTGCCCAGCCAATTGGCATGCGGCAGCGGTGTTCGCTGCGCATCGGAGATCGACACCACCGGCACTTCGGCATATTCCTCGAACACCGGCACCAGTTCCGGGAGATCCAATCGGCCGTGCATCGTCGTGATCACCGGCGCATGAGCCCGCCTCGTCATTCCAAATCCCAAGAAATCGAGATGTGAATGCACGAGGTCATACTGCCTGGAGTCCGCCCCAAGGGCCTGTTCCAGCATGAGAATCACCGGCGCATCCCGGTTGATCAGCCCGCTGTCATGCAGGCGAAGTGCCTGAGGACAGGAGGGTTTGAGGCGAGCCGCGGTCTTGGAGTCTCCGCTTGCGAACAGTGTGACGTCATGGCCCAAACGAACCAATTCTTCCGTCACATAGGAGACGATCCGTTCGGTGCCCCCATAGAGCTGAGGCGGCACACTTTCCCAGAGCGGAGCTATCTGCGCGATTTTCATGAGCCTTCCTTTCTGTACATTCTGCAAAAAAGAACGAGTTCCCGTGGGTCTTGCGGGGAGGATGGTGACACTATGGCGGAGAGCGGGCATGGTTCGAACTAGGGTTATACCCAGCAATGAAGGTCCGTGAACCCCGGCTCACCGCCTCGGCAACCATGATGCGCCGTTCCATGATTCAACGGAGGCCCCCTCCATAATTTCCTCCCCGAGTTTCCATGACATGCTGGATAGTCCTCCCCCTTCGGATTCGCTAGTGTGACGCCACGTAAGGACGCGTGAGACTGGTTCGGCGGCCGAACGGCCGACACGACGATGTCCGCATCATCGCGCCGCTTGGTCCCTCTCGTGAGGCAGGGGGATTCGGCGGCGGGAATGGGCAATTTTCGGTTCGGGATTGGGACTATGGCCAAAACCGAAGGGGGCGAAGCCCGACTGCTGTGCCGAAAGAACGAAGATTCGACCGACGTGCGCGACTCCGAGGGGTCGCGCAACGATAACAAACGCTGGTATGCCCTGTGGACGCAGAGTCATTGCGAGAAACTGGTGCGCGACCAACTCGATGTCCGGGGGTTCAACCTTTTTCTCCCGACGATCGGCGTGTGGTCCCGGAGAGCCGGCATCACGCGGCGCATTTTGCGCCCCATGTTTCCGGGTTATCTGTTCCTCTGCGATGAATTGAACGGGCCTCGCCATGCGGACGTGCTCAAGACTCGCGGGTTGGTGTGCGTGCTGGGCGGCGCGCGAGGCGGACCGTCCGCCATCCCGGACAAGGAAATCGAAGCGATCCGCGCCCTGGTCCGTTCCGCATTGCCCGCATCGCCGCATCCATACCTCAGAACGGGACAGCGCGTGCGCATTACGGGCGGACCGCTCACCGATGTCGAAGGAATCCTCGTCGACCGCCGGTCGCCGAAAGGTCTGCTCGTGCTCTCGGTCCATCTTTTCCGACGGAGCGTCGCGGTCGAAGTCGATTGTGCCTTGGCCGCGGCCGCCTGAGACGGGGGTTCGGGGCAATCATCGTTGCCACTGGAGAAAGCGCGATATCGACATGAGCAGCCGGTGGGTGATCGTCGGCGCGGCCTTCGTGATGAACCTGACGACACCGTGGGGCGCTTCCGCGCAATTGATGCAAGGTATTCCGCGCTCGCCCATCGAATTGATGTCCGGAGAGCGTCCGCCCGAAGGCTTCTACATCATGCCCTGGCTGGCCTCGGGAGTCGTGTACGACAGCAACGTGTTTTTTCGCGCCCGGAATCTCGGGCCGCAAGACGACGTGTTCTTGCGGGTCACGCCGGGCCTCCAGGCGGCCTATCAATCGACGCCGACGACGGTTGTCGCCAATTATCGGTTCGATGCGGAGGACTACAGCAAATTTCACACGTTGTCCACGGTGCAGCAGCGGCAGTTCGGCACGTTGGAATTTCGGAATCGTCCATCGACGAATTGGAATGTGAACACCACGTTGGGGTACGCCGAAACCCGGACGCCTTTCGAGTTGAACTTCCTCACGTCCGCGCAGGTCGCGCGCATCAAGACCGAACGGTACTTTGTCAATCCCAGCACGGAGTACCGGCTCGATTCGTTGACCCGCATGCGGGGCGAGTATGCGTACTCGAAGGATATTTTCGGCGGTCAAGTGAACATCAACAGCAATATCTTCACGCTCGGCTTGGACCGGCGGATCGGGGCGCACGACACGATCGGTCCGGGCTACGTGGGCCGTTATTTCACGTTCGGCGGCGATTTCAACACCCCGATCGCCGGATTTCTCGGCGGCAACCCGGCTCCGGTGAATTCGCATGCGTTCGTCGTCAATTGGGGACATGACTTTGCCCGCGGCACGAGGCTGGATGTGCGGGCCGGTCCCCGCATCACGAACGGACAGTTGGACGATCGGCCGGAAGCGTTCGTCGGCATCCGGAAGCGCATTCAGAGTACAGAGCTGGGACTGGCCTACACGAGCGCGCTCACCACGGTCATCGGGACGGTGGGCGCGACCCGGACGGACAATGTGATGATCACGGTGGTCTACGAGCCGGTCCAGCATGTCACGCTCACCGCCTCGCCGACGGTGGCGTGGATCGCGAACAGCAGGTTCACTTCGAACATCTATACCGCCTACGTCGAAGCGGCGTATCAATTCAACAAATACGTCACCGCAAAGGGGTCCGCCTACTTCAGTTATCAGGACAGCGAGACGGTGGCCAGCCCCACCGCAGCAGCCACCACCTTCATCATCCCGCGCAACGTGTTCTGGTTCCGGATCGAACTGACGTATCCAGCGCGATGGGAATAACCATCCATGTTGGACGGAGGATTACGATGACATCACGTCTCTCCATACTCATCACTGCTCTCGCGTTCGTGTGTCTGGGTGTGGCGCCTTCCCGGGGCGCCGATTCGCCTTCGGCTCCCAAGGACTCGGGCGCCTCGTCGATGGATCAGGACCACGGCCTCACCGTGGCGCAGGATGTCGGCGAATACAAAATCGGACCGGAAGACGTACTCGACATCTCGGTCTGGAACAACAGCGCCATCAGCCGCAACGTTCCCGTCCGCCCCGACGGCAAGATCTCTTTGCCGCTGGTCAACGACGTTCAGGCGGCGGGTCTGACCCCCAATCAGTTGCGCAGCGTGCTGATCAAGAAACTGGCCGAGTACGTCCCCTCTCCCGAGGTGTCGGTCATCGTCCGCGAAGTCCACAGCTTCAAAGTCTCGGTTATCGGCGAAGTGAAGAAGACCGGCCGGCACGAGTTGAAAGGCCGCGCGACCGTGTTGGACATCCTGGCGATGGCGGAGGGATTCGGAGAATTCGCCGGAAAGGGACGGATCGTCGTGTTGCGCCCCGAGGGCAAAACGATGCGGCAGATTCCGTTCAACTATAACAAGGTGCTGTCCAACAACGGCGCGCTGGAGAATTTCTTCCTCCAGCCGGGCGACATCATCGTCGTCCCGTAGGGAGCGGGCCATGCAGGACCATGAATCGAGATCGGTGTTGTCCCACGCCTTCCAGGTCTGGCAACGGCGGAAATGGCTGGGCCTGCTGATGTTCGCCGTCCCGGCGGCCGCCATGCTCAGCGTCACGTTCAATCTGCCGAACCTGTACAGCTCCACCGCCACGGTTCTCGTCGAACAGCAGCAGGCACCCGAAGCGTTCGTGAAGACGCCCGTCACCGGGGAGGCGGACGCCCGCCTCAATATGATTCGGGAGAAATTGCTGAACCGGGCCGGCCTAATCGAGTTGGTGAATCGGTTCAACCTGTATCCGGAGTTGAGAAAGCGGGCGCCGGAAGAAGCCGTCGTGGACCGCATGCGGCGCGACATTACGTTGGAGCTGAAGGAACTGCAGCGTCAGGTGTACGGGCGGGACGGCACATTCGGCTTCAAAGTCAGTTACCGGGGCCGCGACCCGGACACCGTCGCGACGGTCGCGAACACGCTCGCGTCCCAGTACGTCGAAGAAAATCTGAGTATGCGCACCCGGCAGGCCACCCAGACCGCCGAGCTCCTGAAAAAGCAGCTCGACGACATCAAAGAGCGCCATGAAGAGCAGGAACGCCGGATCGCGAACTGGAAGCAGCGCCACATGGGGGAATTGCCCGAGCAGGTGGAAGTCAACCTCTCGACGCTCGGACGGCTCAATCAGGAACTGAGCTTGAACAGTGAAAACCAGATGCGGGTGCTCGAACGGCGCGAGCGCCTGGGCAAGCAGCTCATCGACATCAATGCCGGCGCGCCGGCCTCCACGTTCTACAACCCCGATTCGCTGTCGCATCAGCTCGAAAAGCTGCGCACGGAGCTGACGGCTCTGCGCACGAGAGCCAGCGCCAAACATCCCGACGTCCGGCGCCTCGAAGGAGAAATCGCGGCGATCGAAAAGGCGCTCACCGAAACGGCGAAGGAGGCCAAGCTCGATCCGGCGCAATCCGCCGCGCTGTTGTCGGACCCGGATGAAATCAAGCAGGCGCTCAAGGAGCTGGACCGCGATCTGAGCCGGCTGAAAGGGGAAGAGCAACGGCTGCGCGGCGAGGTGAGCGCCTATCAGCGGCGCGTCGAACGGTCGCCCCAGCACGCCCAGGAATTCCAGCAGCTCGAACGCGATTACAAGATGACGCGGGACCTCTATTTCTCGGTGCTTCAGCGGTATGAGGACGCGCAGCTCGCCGTTACGATGGAACAGGCGAAGCACGGCGGACAACTGCGGATCGTCGACCCGGCCGTTGCGTCGAAGTTCCCGGCCGCGCCGAGCCGCTTGAAATTCATCCTCGCCAGTCTCGTCTTGTCGTTCGGATGCTCGGTCGGGACGATGCTGCTGGCCGAACATCGGGATCGCTCGTTTCACGACGTGGACAGCCTGCGCGGCTTCACGCGCGTTCCCGTCCTGGTACGCGTGCCGGCGATCGTGACGAAAGCCGACCGCATGAGGGCCTACCGGAGCCTCACGTTGAGAACGGGCGCGTCGTTGATGACGCTCGTGTTGATCGTCGGGCTGTTCTCCT
>DATFDJ010000152.1:0-14113 GCA_035252115.1 Nitrospira sp.
CGGTGAGCCATTGTCACGCGTTCATAACGACACCGCCCGCTTCCTTGGCGGGAAGCGGGCGGCAAATGAAGATCTATCCGACGAAGAAGTTATCGGCGTTGGTTGTCCAGCATGGAATCTTCGCTGGTATAGCCGAACAGATAGGGCATACGACTGCCCAATGTATAGATCGGACGGTTCACGCCGTAGTCGATAGCCTGACCGACAGGATGCAAGGCAATGGCGACCCACCGCAGCGGATTGTCGTATAGCGCCGCTCCCGCCGCATAGTCGGTATACACCAAAGAGGTGCTGTCCATCACGCTGTAGATGCTGGCTGGGGCAACATATTCGCCGCCGGTATCGACCATCTGTTGACGGTTTCCGGCGCAGCCGGAGATCGCCATGAGAAGAATAGTTCCTGCAACAAGCGCCGTGGTCTTCATGTGATCCTCACTCGATGATCCAGAAATAGCCTCTATGGACAAACTGAAGTGTAGCCGACCTCTCGAATTCTGTCCAGAAACCCGGAATTTACCACGCAATCAGCCGGCGCTCTTCTCGTGAAAGAAAGAACCGAGGCATGGTGGGCGATACAGGTATCGAACCTGTGGCCTCTTCCGTGTGAAGGAAGCGCTCTACCACTGAGCTAATCGCCCACGAGGCGGGAGTCTAGCACGGGATTTTAGAAGGTTCAACGACAGGGCACCGTGGACCAGTACGGAACCATAGATTAGTCGTTCGCCCGACTCACGCGCCTTGACATGCCTAAAACCCGCTTCCTACAATGCACTTCCTCTCGAGTTTCTTCTTGAGGTCTCTCCTTCATGCGTCAGGACGTCGTCATCATCGGAGGTGGGCTGGCCGGATCCGAAGCCGCCTGGCAGGCTGCCAGGCGCGGGGCAAAAGTGACGCTCTACGAGATGCGCCCCAAGGAAATGACGCCGGCTCACAAGACCGGGGAGTTGGCGGAACTCGTGTGCTCGAATTCGCTCGGTTCGGCGGAACCCACGTCCGCTCCCGGTCTCCTGAAAGAGGAGATGCGCCGCATGCAGTCGCTCGTGATTCGGGCGGCGGAACAAGCCCGGGTGCCGGCCGGCTCCGCGCTGGCCGTGGATCGTGAGCAGTTTTCCTTGATCATCACGAGAGCGCTGGAAGGGCATCCCAATATCCGTATCCTGCATGAAGAGATCACCCAGATCCCGACGGACTGCATCTGCATTATCGCGACCGGTCCTCTGACCTCCGATCGGCTCTCGCGGGCCATCGCCGAAGTCAGCCATTCGAACCACTTGTACTTCTATGACGCGATCTCTCCGATCGTGGATGCAGATTCCATCGACATGGACGTCGCATTTCGAGCGTCACGGTACGACAAGGGCGGGGATGATTACCTCAACTGCCCGATGGACGAGGCAACCTACGTCACATTGTACGAGGCTCTGCGGTCCGCCGAAAAAGTCCACCCCAAGGATTTTGAACAGACGCCCTATTTCGAAGCCTGCCTTCCCATCGAAGTCATGGCGGAACGCGGACGGGATACCATGCAATTCGGACCGTTGAAGCCGGTCGGTCTCGTCGATCCTCGGACGGGGCGACAACCCTACGCCGTGGTCCAACTTAGGACGGAAAATGCGCATCGATCCTGCTACAACCTCGTCGGTTTTCAGACGAAACTGACGTATGGTGAGCAGAAGCGGGTGTTCCGGATGATTCCCGGTCTCGCGCAAGCGGAGTTTCTTCGGTACGGTAGCCTCCATCGCAATACCTTTATCAATGCTCCGCGGTTGTTAAAGTCCACGTTGCAGTTGAAATCCCGCGAGACTCTTCTATTCGCCGGTCAATTGGTCGGCGTCGAGGGTTATACGGATTCCGCGGCGATGGGAGGCTTGGCCGGCATCAATGCCGCTCGGATACTCGCAAGCTTGGCGCCGATTTCGCCTCCGCCGACGACCGCGCACGGCAGTCTGGTTCAGTACATCACGACGTCCGATCCTGAGCGGTTCCAGCCGATGAATTCAAATTTCGGTCTGTTTCCGCCTCTCTCCTCTCCCGTCAAAAACAAGGAACGGAAGCGACAACTCATCGCGCAACGGGCACTTGTCGACCATGCCGCATGGATGACGCAATTCGGGCTTTCATGAACTTTCTCCAGGTGGAGCGGAACGCTTCACCGGAGACTCAACGCAGTTACATCTCCGACCTTCGGCAACTGCACGCGTTTCTTCTTGCCAACCGGTTCGCGAAGCCGCCGGTGGATCCCGCGTTGGTGTCGCCCGAGGCCATCCGTGCCTACCTCCAGTGGTTGGACCGCCAGGGGGAAAAACGCACGTCGCTGGCCAGAAAACTCGCCAGTGTCCGAAGTTTCTTTCGCTATCTGGTACGCGAGGGCCTGATGATGCACAATCCCGGCGAGGAAATCAGAGCTCCGAAACAGCCGAAGCCGCTCCCGCGCGTCCTGACAAAGGATGAAGCCAAGAGCCTGATGACCATACCGGACCAACGAAGCTCGGCATGGCAGCGGGATCGGGCCTTGCTCGAGACGCTCTATTCCACTGGGGCGCGAGTCAGTGAACTCGTCGGACTGAACGTCGGGGACCTCGACTGGGCCAATGGACTGATCAGACTGCGCGGCAAGGGCCGGAAAGAGCGGATTGTCCCGATCGGCGACATGGCCATCGATGCCATTCAGCGCTACCGGCGTAATCTGCCGAACGCTGTGGCGCGTGTCGGATCCGATGCGTTGTTCTGCAATCGCCGCGGAGGACGGCTGACGGCCAGGAGCGTCGCCAGAATCGTTGCGCGATATTCGAGCGATCTGGTGGCCGGCCCCGTCAGCCCCCATACGCTCCGCCATTCCTTCGCGACCCATTTGCTGGACGAAGGAGCGGACTTGCGCTCGATACAAGAAATGCTCGGCCACGCCTCTTTGAACACGACGCAGAAATATACGCACGTGGCGATGGATCAACTGCAGGCCGTGTACGACAAGGCGCATCCGAGAGCCGGACACCATCCGCCATCGAAGGCCGAAGAGCCGAAATCGCCGGTCTGATTCGAACAATTCCACTGGGCCTGCACTCGTTGTCGTGATAAGGTACCGCTCGCGGGAAGGTCAGAAACCGGGAGCTGCCAGGAGCATCCGATGAATAGGCTGATCAAGAAGGCGAACGTGTTGATTGAAGCGTTGCCCTATATCCGCACGTTTCGCGGGAAAACGATCGTCATCAAATACGGCGGCAACGCGATGACGGAATCCTCGCTCAAGGAGCGGTTTGCCCAGGACGTCGTCCTGTTGAAATATGTGGGGCTCAATCCGGTCATCATTCATGGCGGCGGGCCGCAGATCGACAACATGCTCGACCGTCTCGGGATCGAGTCGAAGTTTCTCCACGGGGTCCGCGTGACGAATGAGGCGACCATGGAGATCGTCGAGATGGTGCTTGCGGGAAAGATCAACATGGAGATCACGGACCTCATCAACCGCCATGGAGGAAGCGCCGTCGGTCTGAGCGGCAAGGATGGAGGCTTGATCCTCAGTAAGCCGTTGACGGCGAGAGCTTGGGCTGAGAGCCTCGAACGGGATTTCGACGAGGACGATGCGGGGGATTTCGGATTCGTGGGCGACATTGAAAAGGTCGATCCCAGTTTGCTGTACAAGCTCCAAGGCGATCATTACATTCCCGTCATTGCACCGATCGGGACCGATCGCGAAGGCAACACGTACAATATCAATGCCGATCTGGTGGCCGGGGCCGTCGCCGGCGCGCTGCGCGCCGAGAAGCTTCTCATGATGACCGACATCAAAGGCATTCGCGACGCCAACAGCCGGCATCTGTCCACGGTCTCCCGCAAAGATGTGCAGCGTATGGTAAAAAAAGGGACCATTACGGAAGGCATGCTGCCGAAAGTCCATGCCTGCTTGGACGCTCTGGAACAGGGAGTCGGGAAAGCCCACATTATCGACGGCCGCATTCCGCACGCCGTCCTGCTCGAGATCTTCACACACAAGGGTATCGGCACCGAAATCACATCGTAAGCTTTTCCTGTGGCGTCGTATCGTGTCCATTGAGCGTGCCCGAATCGTGCGCCACCTCGAAGCGTTGGTCGGGGAACGCCATCCCGACACGTCGCCGTCTCGGCTTCAGCAGACTGCCGGTTATCTGGAAGCTGAATGGGCGCGATGCGGATGGGCGACCAAGCGTCAATTGTTTCGCGCGGAAGGCCGAATGTTTCCCAACATCGTTGCCACGCGAAGGCCGGTAGAACGGCAACGGGAAACAGCATCGAGGCCGCTCCTCATCGGAGCGCATTACGACACGGTCATAGGGTCACCCGGAGCGGACGATAATGCGAGCGGTCTCGTCGTGCTGTTGGAAATTGCTGAACGACTGAATCATATGCTGCTGTCGCGCCCGGTCTGGCTGGCGGCCTTCTGTCTCGAAGAGCAGGGGCTGCTCGGCAGTGCGGCCTTCGTCGCGAGACTGAAAGCAAGAGGGCGCGCGCTCGTCGGCGCCGTCATCCTGGAGTGTGTCGGTTATGCCAGCAACGAAGAGGGATCTCAGCGCACCCCGCCCGGCATCCCCATTGCGGTCCCCCGCAAAGGGAATTTTCTCGGCATCATCGGAAACGATGCATCCGCGCCGTTTCTCAAAGCGGTCGAGCACGGCGTCAAACAATCGTCGCCTTCGCTCCAGACGCTGGCGTTGACGGTACCCGGCCGCGGGGAAGCGCTCCCTGATGTTCGCCGCAGCGATCATGCGGCGTTTTGGGACCGGGGATTCCCCGCTGTGATGCTGACCGATACGGCCAACTTCCGAAATCCGCACTATCACCGGCCGACCGACCGGCTTGATACGTTGAACATCGAGTTTCTCGAGCACGTCATCGACGCCGTGACCGGGACGGCGCGGTGTCTTGCCGGACGCGTCTAGCATGAACGAGCGGCGACGGATCAGTCGGCAGACACAAGCGGTCATCACGAGGATTTTCAAACGGCTACCATATCGGACGCTCGGGCGCGTGTACTGTTATGAAGGGGGGACGGAATTCTGGCAGACGAAGCGCGAGCCCTGCCGGCGCTTGGGGCTGCGCGTAGCCGGCGCCCTCGCGAGACGGCTGCGTTCGCGCGGAAGCAGTCTCTACGTCGGAGCGGGCGTGGCGGAACTCCCACCGCTGGTGGTTGAGGCCTTGGATCTGCGCCGGCAGGTCTTTCCGTGCAACCTCCGGCGCACGGAGGTGGCGTCGCTCAATAGAGCCTGCCGTGGGACTTCGATCCGATTTCACGCGCGAGATGCGGTGTCGCTGAGCGGACGATTCGACCATCTCTGGATCGTCAGCGTGCTCAATGACCCCGAGCGGCTTCCACAGTTGTCGGCGTTGTCCTATGGACGGGCGGATCCCGTCACATTCGATCCCGTGAGGTTTCGGCGGGAAAAACGAGTCGCGCAGCGCATTGTGGATCTGTGCATGCGTAAACTGTCGGTGCCGGGCCTCGTCACGACGTCGAGCGAGGAAGTGGTCTGGATCGCGGATTGGTGCCACAAGGAGAAAATCCCGTATCGCGTGGAACGCAAGGCGTACCCCACGGCGCTGGTCGGAGACCCGATTTGTTTTATTCGAATCGGCCCGCGGAGCATGGACCTGAAGAGCTACACCTGAAAGCCGGTTCTCGTGGCTGAGAACTTGCCCATGTACTGCCCGGCATACTTCACGTAATTCTCGGCGGATGTCTTGATCCAGGTCAGTTCGCCGTCCGTGACCGGCCGCTTGACCTTGGCCGGTGACCCGAGAATGAGACTCTTGGGCGGGACGATCGTGCCTTCCGTGACCAAGGCGCCTGCGCCGACAATCGAATCTTCACCGATCACCGCGCCATCCATCACAATCGCTCCCATGCCGACCAACACCCGATCGTGGATGGTACAGCCGTGAAGCACGACATGGTGCCCAATGGTGACGTCGCTTCCGACAATCAAAGGGTGCGCCTCGTGTGTCACGTGCAGCATGCACAGATCCTGAACGTTCGTCCGGTGCCCGATCCGGATATAATGCACATCGCCTCGCACGACGGCATGGAACCACACACTGCACTGGTCCCCCATTTCTACGTCACCGATCACGACCCCGGTTTCCTCGATAAAGCAGGAAGAGGGAATCTTTGGCTTGATGCCTTGGAAGGTCCGAATCATGATCGCACCATAGGAGAATCCGCCCGCGGCTGCAACACTTTATTTGACAGCCTTTTTCGCCGTCCCGTAGACTGCTCGCCATGAGTCCCAAAATGCTTCCCATGGCCGTTCGAGCGGATCAGCATCGAGCCGTGCCGGGCACCGGTACCGGCGGCAAAACCACGATCGGATTCGTCAATCTCGGCTGTTCGAAGAACCAGGTCGATTCAGAAATCATGCTGGGCACCTTGGCGGCGCAGGGTTTTGAATTGACCGGCGCAGCCGATCGAGCCGAGGTGGTCATCATCAACACCTGCGGCTTCATTGAAGAGGCGAAGCAAGAATCGATCAATACAATCATCGAACACGGCCATCTGAAGACAACCGGCGTCTGTCGAGTGTTGATCGCCGCCGGATGTCTGGCGCAGCGCTATCAGGGCGACTTGCTCAAAGAACTGCCGGAATTGGATGCCGTGGTGGGAACCGGCGAATTCGGAAAGATCGCGGACATTTGCCGCGACTTACTCGCACCGAAGAAACGGCATCGACGGCTCTGGATCAGCCAGCCGCCGTATCTCTACGACGAAATGGCGCCGCGCCTGAGGCTTGGGAGACCGCACAGCGCCTACGTGAAAATCGCCGAAGGCTGCAACCGGAATTGCGCCTTTTGCGCGATCCCGATCATGCGGGGTAGACAGCGCAGCCGTCCGGTGGAGTCCATTGTCGCGGAAGCCCGCCGCCTGGCCGCCGAAGGCGTGAAGGAAATCAATCTCATCTCGCAAGATACGATCAATTACGGAGTGGATCTGGGCCTTCGCGGGGGGCTGGTTCACCTGCTCCGCGAATTGACCAAGGTCAATGAGCTCCGTTGGATCAGACCGTTTTACCTGTACCCTCAGCAGGTGACGGATGAATTACTTGCCGTCTACGCCGGGGAAGAAAAGATCACCAAGTACATCGACATGCCGCTCCAACATATCGACGATCTCATGTTGAAACGCATGCATCGGCTCGGGGATCGCGCAACGATTGAGCGACTCGTCGAACGGATCAGGACGCGTATCCCTGGTGTCTCTTTCCGTACGGCGTTCATTGTCGGGTTTCCCGGCGAGACCGATGCGGCATTCGGAGAGCTGAAGGCGTACGTCGAGCAGGCGGCATTCGATCGGGTGGCGGTCTTTCTCTATTCCGACGAAGAAGGAACGTCCGCCACGGCTCTGGACGAGAAAGTGGACCGGCCGGTGATGGAAACGCGCCGGAACGAATTGTTGGCGGTTCAGGACGCCATTGGGGATCAGAAAAGTCGGGCTAAAGTCGGATCGCTCCTCGAGGTGCTGGTCGACGGACCATCCGAAGAGGCCGAATTTCTCCTCGAAGGCCGGCATCAAGGGTTAGCGCCGGAAATCGATGGGGTCGTCTACATCAATCGTGGATCCGTTGAAGCGGGTGAATTAGTCGGGATCGAGATCACGGATGCCGCGGGGTACGACTTGGTCGGCCACGTGGCGGGCGAACAGTCGGCGATTTCCGTCCCGCCGTCTCGCCACATCGCATTGCGGGAACGGGGCTATCGTTGATGATGGCCGCCGTTCCCGCGGACAGAATACCGATCACACCTTGGCGCTCAGAAACAACGCATTCCCGCCTCGGTTGATCAAAATCAGCACGTTCTCGCCCTTCTTGAATTCCGAAGAGACTTTCTCGAAGTCCTTCACGGACTTCACCGGCTGCCGATTGATCTCGCGGATGACGTCGCCCGGCATGAGGCCGGCCTTGTCGGCGCCGCTGTCAGGTTCGACCTGCGTCACCACGACACCGTGCGCCTTGCCTTTGAGGCCCAGTTCCTTCGCGGTGTCCTTGTCGATGTCCTGAACCGCGACACCGGCAAAGGCGTATTCCTTCTCATCGGAATCGACTCTGGCGATCTTGTTTGTGTCAGGCTGTTCTCCGATGGTGATCGTCAGGCTCTTTTCATGCCCCTCCCGCATCACCGTGACCGGCACCTTGGTCCCGGCCGCCGTCTTGGTCACCATACGTTGCAAGGCCACCGCATCATCGACCGGCACGCCTTGATAGGAGGTAATGATGTCGCCTTGCTTCAAGCCTCCCTTGTCGGCCGGGCTGTCCTCCTTCACATCGCTGACCAGGGCGCCTTTGGCGTCCTTGATCCCGAACGACTTCGCCAGGTCCTGATTGAGGTCTTGGATGCCGATGCCGAGGAATCCTCGCGCAACTTTGCCCGTCTTGACGAGGCTCTCGTAGATCGGCTTGCTCATACTCGTCGGGACGGCGAAGCCGACGCCTTGATAGCCGCCGGATTGTGAGAAGATCGCCGTGTTGATGCCCACGAGTTCTCCTTTGGTATTCACCAGCGCGCCGCCGGAGTTGCCGGGATTGATGGCGGCATCGGTCTGGATGAAATCCTCATACTGTGTGATGCCCATGCGGCCGCGGCCGAGCGCGCTCACGATTCCGAACGTCACGGTGCTGCTGAGCCCGAAAGGATTGCCGACGGCAAGGACATACTCTCCCACTTGAAGCTTGGAGGCATCTCCCCACGCGACGGTCGGCAGATTATCGCCATCGATCTTCACGACGGCGAGATCGGTCTTGGGATCGGTTCCCACGATCTTGCCCTTGAACTCCCGTTTGTCCGGCAGCGTCACGTTGACTTCCCGGGCGCCGTCGATCACATGGTTGTTGGTGAGAATGTAGCCGTCGGACGACACGATCACGCCCGATCCTTGGCCGCCGCCACGATGGCCGCGCGGCTCACCGGGTCCTTGCGGGCCTCGGAACCCGCGCGGTCCGAATGGTCCCCCGAAAAACTCTTCCATCCTCTCGCGAAGCTCGTCGGGAATATTTCCCGGAAGATTTCGCTCGGATACTTTCTCGTTGAACACTGTGGTGATGTTGACCACCGCCGGCGTCACCGCTTTGGCGACTTCCGTAAAGCCGTTGGACGGCAACGCGGCCGGTGCCGCGACCTGAACCGCAGCTGCGGGCGACCCGGCTGCCTGCGATGGAGCGAACGATTGACTACCGACAAACAAGAACGCGCCTAATGCGGCCATGCCGACCACGATGCCGGCGGCGTTGCGAACGAGTTGCTTCATAGGTCCTCCTTATGGCTGGGTAAAAAGTGGCTGCGCGCATGCCCGTTCAAATGTCATAGGAGGACGGTAACAACCGGCAATGAGAGGGCCATTAACAGGGTATTAAAAGTCACTAAGCATGGAGAGGAGCGAGAGGCAGGCTCACGGTGAAAATAGAACCCTTACCGACTTCGCTCTGGACGTCGATGCGTCCATGGTGGGATTCGGCGATCCAGGCGCAAATCGCCAGGCCCAGTCCCGTCCCTTTTTTGGTATGGGCTCGAGCGTCGTCTGTCCGGTAAAAACGATCGAAGATTTTCGCTTGATCCTCGCGCGAGATACCTATTCCATTGTCGCTGATGGAGACCTGAGCCTGTCCGGAAGCCGCCTCGAGATCGATGTGGACAGTTCCCCCGGGACGGGAATATTTGACCGCATTGTCCACTAGGTTTAGGAACAGCTCGCGCAAACGTAATTCGTCACCCAAGACGACTGCAGGCGGCATGCCGCCCAATACCACCTGAATCTCCTGTTCCTGTCCCAACAGCGCGGCTTGGCGTCCGATATCTTCCAGCAACGAGTGGAGGTTGACGGGCAGACGCTCCATTTTCACTTCGCCCATGTCGGCCCGGGAGAGAAAGAGTAATTCGTCGACGATGCGGGTCATACGGTCGATTTCTTCGAGGTTGCTCTCCAACACGACGGTGTAATCGCCGGCTTCCCGGGGACGTCTCAGCGCGAGTTCGGTTTCGCCTTTCATGACCGTCAACGGCGTGCGCAGCTCATGCGAGGCATCGCTGCTGAACTGGCGGATCTGCCGGAACGACGTTTCCAATTTCGCGATCATGGTGTTGAACGTGACGGCCAGCCGGCCGATCTCATCCGCCGATGTGGGCACATTCAAACGCTGTGTCAAATCTCCGGCCGTGATGCGTTGAGCCGCCAACGTCATGGCATCGACCGGTCTCAGCGCGCGTCCGGCCAAGAACCATCCGCCTGCGAGCGACACGATGAGAGCCAGCGGCGTGGTGACGAGGACGACCACGAGAAGGCGGTTGAGCGTCTGTTCCACCGATTCCATCGACGTACCGACCTGCACAATGTACAGTAAATTCCCCCGGTAGATGATCGGGACGGAGATGAGCCGCAGAGGAGGTTCCTTGGGATATTTGGCCGACTCGAACAGCGTCCGGCCGGAGAAGGCGACTTCCAGAGCCTGGCGGCTCAACGGCAATTCGTGCTGCTTCACGTTCGGAGAGCGGATCGTGATGGTGCCGGAGGGACTGAAGATTTGGAAGAACTTGTCGATGCGCGCGAGTTCCGGAAACTGGGACATCAATTCATCTTCGTCGATAAGCGGGAGAAATCCGCGCTCCTCCAACGAGCGGACGGCGGCGGCGGCCGTCTCTTCCAGCGACTGATCCACGGCCTCCCTGAGACTGCGCGCCGTGATGACATAGAGAATGGTCGAAAACGCGACGAGAACCAGGGCCAGGGCGCTGCCGTACCAGAGAGTCAGTCTCAGCCGCAGCGGCATCGACTTAATCCGCCTTCAGCATGTAGCCGCTTCCACGAATCGTATGGATGAGCTTTTTGGTCCGGCCGCGGTCGATCTTGTTGCGCAGGTAATTGACGTACACGTCGATGACGTTGGTGAAGGTGTCGAAGTCCTGGTTCCAGACGTGCTCGGAGATCATCGGACGGGTCAGCACGCGGCCGCTGTGCCGCATCAAGTATTCGAGCAAGGCGTATTCCTTCAGCGTGAGATCGATGCGTTGACCGCCTCGTGTCACTTCCCGGGTTGCGGGATTCAGCATCAGATCATCGACCTGGAGCACGCCGGGACTGTCGGTCGCGCCGCGCCGCAGCAGCGCGCGGATCCTGGCGAGCAGTTCGTCGATGGCAAACGGCTTGGTGAGATAATCGTCCGCTCCGGCATCGAGCCCCTTGACGCGCTGATCGACCTGCGACTGAGCCGTCAAAATGAGAATGGGCGTCTGAATACGTTCCCGTCGAATGGCCTTGAGGATCTCCATCCCCGACAGCGAGGGCAACATGAGATCGACGATGATCGTGTCGTAATTCGTGCTGAGCGCCATCTCCAGCCCCTTGGCCCCGTCCTCGCACAGGTCCACCGCATAGCTTTCTTCTTCGAGCGCCCGCTTGATGAAGCAGCCGACCTTCGTTTCGTCTTCGATGACCAGGATACGCATGATAGCGGTGAACGATTATATCAAACCCTTCCGGGGCAATTTCCATGCGCCCCTTCGGGCTTGGAAAAGATGGATGGGCGTGCTAATCTGTTTCTGTGCACGGTATGCCCAGGCAGCGTGCTCTTCCGCACCAAGGACGAACCACTTTCATGGCCTCTTCCGATATCCTGAATCCGACCGATACGTTTATCCACCGCCATCTCGGTCCCAGCGATTGCGACGTACGGGAAATGCTCGCATTGCTCGGCCTCAAATCGTTGGAGGCCCTCGGCGAGCATGCGGTCCCGGCCGACATTCGACTGACACGCTCTTTGGATCTTCCTCCGCATCGCGGCGAGCGTGCGACCCTGCAGGAGTTGCACCGTCTCGCATCGGAAAACCGGGTGTACCGTTCGCTGATCGGGATGGGATACTACGACTGCCTGACTCCCGCCGTCATTCAACGCAACATTCTGGAGAACCCCGGCTGGTATACGCAATATACGCCGTACCAGGCTGAAATTGCGCAAGGACGCTTGGAAGCGCTGGTGAATTTTCAAACGATGGTCGCCGATTTGACAGCGTTGCCGTTGGCCAACGCCTCCCTTTTGGATGAGGCGACGGCGGCGGCGGAAGCCATGGCCATGTGCTTGGCGATCGCCCGGAGCGCCGGACAGGAACGGAATGAATTTTTTGTGTCCGTCGATTGCCATCCACAAACCATCGCCGTCATGCGGACCAGGGCGGAGCCGCTCGGGATCACGCTGCACGTCGGCGGTACCACCGCCATCGATTTCACCAACGCCAAATTGGCCGGCATCCTGCTGCAATATCCCACGACGGACGGCTACGTCGGCGACTATAGTCAGATTGTCAGCCGAGCCCACGATGCGGGCGCGCTCGTCGTCGTCGCGACGGATCTCCTGGCGCTGACGCTCTTGCGACCCCCCGGTGAATTCGGGGCCGATATCGCCGTGGGCTCCAGCCAACGGTTCGGGGTGCCGTTAGGGTTCGGCGGTCCCCATGCGGCGTTTCTGTCGTCGAAGGAGGAATATAAACGGCAATTGCCGGGTCGGATCGTCGGGGTGTCGAAAGACCGCACGGGCCGGGTTGCGTATCGGCTGGCGCTTCAAACACGCGAGCAACATATCCGCCGTGAACGGGCCACCAGCAACATCTGTACGGCGCAAGTACTCCTGGCCGTGATGGCCGGGATGTATGCCGTCTACCACGGACCGGACGGATTGCGGCGCATTGCCGAACGCGTGCACGCCTCGGCCATGGTGCTGGGAGCCGGACTTCGCCAACTGGGGTTCGAGATCGGGAACGAAGCGTTCTTCGATACCCTCCGCGTGCGATTGACGAAATCGCACGCCGATCAGGTGATCATCCGCGCCGATGAGCGCGGGATCAACCTTCGCAGGCACGAGGACGATTCCATCGGGCTCTCGCTGGACGAGACGACGACCGAGGAGGAGATCCGGCTGCTCATGGAAATCTTCGTCGGTCACGAACGGATACCCTTCACCGTTCAGGAACTGCTCCAAACGACGAGAACCGAGTTGCCCCTGAACCTGGTCAGGACGAGCGCCTATCTGATGCACGAAGTCTTCAATCGCTACCATTCCGAACATGAAATGCTGCGCTATCTGCATCGTCTTCAGTCGCGCGATCTCTCGCTGACACATTCAATGATTCCGCTCGGCTCCTGCACCATGAAACTCAACGCGACGACCGAGATGCTGCCCGTGACATGGCCGGAGTTCTCCCGGCTCCATCCCTTCGCGCCCCTCGAACAGAGCAAGGGCTACCAGGAATTGTTCCGGCAATTGGAGACCTGGTTGGCGGAAATTACCGGCTTCTCCGCCGTCTCGCTTCAGCCGAATGCCGGTTCTCAAGGGGAATACGCCGGACTTATGGTGATCCGCGCGTACCACCGAAGTCAGGGAGAATTTCACCGCGATGTCTGCTTGATTCCCGTATCGGCCCACGGAACCAATCCGGCCAGCGCCGCGATGACCGGATTTACCGTCGTCCCGGTCGCCTGCGACAAACATGGGAACGTGGATTTGGGCGACCTCGAAACCAAAGCGATCGAGCATCGCGGGCGGTTGGGCGCGCTCATGCTGACGTATCCTTCGACTCACGGAGTCTTCGAAACGTCGGTGCGCCGCATCTGCCAGATCATTCATACTCATGGCGGGCAGGTCTACATGGATGGGGCGAATATGAATGCGCAGATCGGACTCTGTCGCCCCGGTGATATCGGAGCCGATGTCTGTCATCTGAACTTGCACAAGACCTTCTGCATTCCCCACGGGGGCGGCGGCCCCGGCATGGGCCCGATCGGGGTTGCGCGGCATCTTGCGGCGTTTCTTCCCGGCCATCCTGTGACGAAGCTGGGGGGTCCCGATTCTATCGGTCCCGTGTCCGCCGCTCCCTATGGGAGTCCCAGCATCATGACGATCTCCTGGGCCTATATGGCGCTCATGGGACGCGATGGGTTGACGAAAGCCACGCAGATCGCGATGTTGAACGCCAATTACATGGCCAAACGGCTGGAGAAGTATTATCCGATTCTCTACAGGGGCACGTCCGGGCTGGTGGCGCATGAATTCATTTTGGACCTGCGCCCGTTCAAGGATAGCGCAGGCATCGATGCAATGGATGTAGCCAA
>DATFDJ010000153.1:0-4782 GCA_035252115.1 Nitrospira sp.
TGACGAAGGTGGACCGAATGAGCATGGCGCATTCATTGGAAGCGCGCGTGCCGCTGCTCGACCACGTCTTCGTGGAATTCGCGGCCACCATCCCGGCCGACTGGAAACTGCACCGGGGAAAGACCAAGTACATTTTCGCCAAAGCCCTGAGGGGATGGCTGCCGGACGATGTGCTCGATCGCCCGAAAAAAGGCTTCGGCGTCCCGTTCAGCCGCTGGTTCTGCGGGCCGCTTCGCCCGCTGGTGCGGGAACTGCTCCTGTCCGAGCGCTGCCGCGCCCGCGGCATCTTCAACGAGGCCTATCTCCAGCGCCTGATCGCTCGCCAACAGAGCGGACGCCCGCTGGAACTTCATCTCTGGACGCTGATGTCGTTCGAACTGTGGTGCCGCACGTTTCTGGATCGCAAGCCGTCCGCCGAGGCACGCCAAGCCGATGCGGCGATTCCCGGAATACGGCTTCCGCGCCGGCATCGACAGGCGGCGGTCGGCAAGTCCTGCGCATGAGTGCGTCCCACTCGGACATTCACTCGTCTCGCGAAGCCCATGAGCCGGCCGGCTTTTCCAAAAATCGCCATGGTGGCGCCGAGCCTGAACATCCTCGGCGGACAGGCCGTCCAGGCGAGGGCGGTGGCCGATCGCCTGCGAACGGACGGGTTCGACGTCGAATGGGTGCCGATCGACCCGTCGTTTCCACCGGGAACCGGGTGGCTGAAGCGGTTGCGCTTCGTCCGCACCGTGGCGAACGAAGGGTTGTACCTGACGACGCTCGGACGGCTGCGCCGCGCCGACGTTGTGCACATTTATTCCGCGTCGTACTGGTCGTTCCTCCTGGCGCCGGTTCCGGCCATCGTCGCGGCTCGACGGCTGCGCAAGCCCATCGTCCTGAACTATCACAGCGGCGAGGCGGCCGATCACCTGGCCCACTGGGGATCGCTGGTCCATCCCTGGCTCAAAATGGTGGATGAAATCGTCGTGCCGTCGGAATTCCTGCGCGAGGTCTTCGCCCGGCACGGGTATCAGGCCACCGTCATCCCGAACATCATCGAGACAGGGCGATTTCCCTATCGCGCCCGCGTGCCGCTGGCGCCCGCCTGTCTGTCGGTGAGGAACTTCGAACCGCACTACGGGGTGGAACAGACGCTCATCGCGTTTGCGCTGCTTCAGACCGTTTTTCCCGAGGCGAGCCTCACCGCGGCCGGACAGGGACCGCAGGAAGACGAATTGAAACATCTCGCCGGAGCGCTCGGCGTGCGGCACGTCCGATTCATCGGACCGGTGCACCCCGATTCGATGCCGGCGCTGTACGACGTCCATTCGATCTTCCTCAATTCGTCCTTCGTGGACAATCAGCCGCTGTCGATCCTGGAAGCGATGGCGTCGGGCATGCCCGTCGTGTCCACCGGAGTCGGGGACATCCCGCACATGATCGAAGACGGCGAAACCGGGACGCTGGTTCCGGTCGGCGACCCAGCGGCGATGGCCAAAGCCGCCACGCTCCTCCTGCAACGGCCTGAACGCACACTGCTCATGGCGCAACGGGCGAAGGAATCGCTCGCGCGCTTCGCCTGGGCGCAGATCGGTCCGGCCTGGGCGGATCTCTATCGCCGTCTGGCGGCCGGAACGGCCGCCCGGTTGGCTGCGTAGTCGCTGACGAGGTGCCGATGCAGACCTACGATCCCATCGGAGGCGTGCGGCGCGCCTGCTGGAAATGGATCCACCGGAAATCCGCCACCTGGCGGGCCAACCCTGACGCGTGGGATCCCTTCAGCCAACTGGCCGAGAGCGAGGCGCTCGCCGACGTGCGCCGGTTCGTCAAGGCGGAAGACTATTGGGGTGCGGCCGGGACGCTGAAGCGCCACATCTCGGGACGCCTTCAGGAGCGTTTTTTCCCGGGCGCCTGCGATCCGCGGACGCCGGCGGTCGCCGCCGACCGGTTTCCGGCCGATTGCGAACGGATCCTGGCCGAAGCGGAGAGACTCTGCAGCGGACGATTCGATTTGCTCGGGCATCGAGATCTGGACTTCGGCGATCCGCCCGACTGGCATCTGGACCCGTTGACGCGCCGACGCGCGCCGCTGGTCCATGGAAGTCTCTACGATCCGGCCGATTCCCCGGTGGTCGGCAATCGGGCGATCGTCTGGGAACTGAACCGGCATCAATGGCTCGTCACGCTGGGACAGGCCTACCGCTTCACCGGACAACGGCGCTTCGCCGAACGCTTCGAGTACACGATTCGCGATTGGATCGCGATGAATCCGTTCGGCATGGGCATCAACTGGAGCGACAGCTTCGAAGTCTCGCTGCGGGCGATCGCCTGGTGCTGGACCCTGGCGCTCTTTCACCAGTCCTCCGTGTTCACGGCGGATTTTTTTACGCTGCTGCTCGATTACATCCGCCTGCACGCCGTCTATATCGATCGCTACCGCTCGTTCCCCGGCCTCGCAGACCGCACGGTGACGATGGAAGGGTTGGGACTGTTGTACGTCGGCCTGCTGTTTCCGGAGCTGCGCCGCGCTTCCAGGTGGCGCCGGCGGGGAGTCCGGATATTGGAAGAACAGATCTGCCGTCAGGTGACCGAAGACGGAGTGCACCGAGCTCAGTCCACCGACGACCAACGATTGACCATCGAGAGTTACCTCCATGCCATGATGTTGACGGAACGGAACGCCGCGCCGATGAGCCACGCCGTGCGGAACCGCATCGAACGTCTGCTCAACGGACTGCTGCGGCTCCAGCGCCCGGACAGGACGATGATCCATCTGGGCAACAGCGGTCCCGGGTGGCTGCTCCGGCTCACTCAGAGAGACGGGGACGACTGGCGGGGATTGCTCGCCGTAGCGGCCGCGTGGTTCGAGAACCGGCACTATGCCTGGGCGGCCGGCGGTCGCCAGGACGAAGTGCTGTGGCTGCTGGGATCGCCGGGCCTCGATCGGTTCAACGGTCTCACGCCCATGCCTCCGCCGGGAAAACCGTCCGCAGCGGCCGCAAAGTCCGGCTATGTCCAAATGCGAAGCGGTTGGGATCGGCAGGCCCATCAGCTCGTGTTCGACGTCGGCCCCTCTCATGTTCAGACACAGTCCGGACACACGACGCTGCGGCGGGAACAATTGGGCATCCAATGTTCGGCCTTCGGCGAACCGATGGTGCTCGATCCGGCTCCGATTCCGTCCCGAGACGACGACCACTGGCGGACGTTTCTTCGCGGCGACAGCCAGAGCACGGTCGTGGTCGACGGCGTGGCACAGCACCTGTTCGATGACGCGCTCCGCCGAAGAAAATGGCCGCAGACGTCCTTTCGCCAGTGGAGTACGAGCGAGCGCTTCGAGCTCGCGGAGGCGGACCATGATCGGTTCCGTCGGCTCGCGAACCCGGTCCTCCATCGGCGGAGAGTTCTCTTCGTGAACCGGGCCTACTGGCTGGTCATCGACGATCTCCAGGGACGAGGATCCCATCGGGTCGAAGTCCGGTTTCATCTTGCGACGGAGCTGGCAGATCTCGACGCGTCGCTGCTCGCCCGCCTCTGGACATCCGAAGGTCCCGGACTGGCCATCAAGCCGCTGTCGACCGCGTTGCTGCGGGCCGAACTCAAGCAAGACCCGGCTCTCGTCGGCGTCGCAACGCGGGGTCGGCTCCCTCAGACGCCACTGCGGTTGGCCTACAGCGCCGACGTCACCATGCCGTTTCGAGTCGTCACGCACTTGTTCCCTCTTGCCGATAGGCAGGCGCCCATCCCGAACCCCACGGCGCTGTTGGACGAGCACGGCGAGCTGTCCGGTTCCGTCATCGATCATCCAGCCGAGACGATCATGTTTTCCGATCGGTCGGTCACCGTTGAGGCCGCCTAGTTCTGAACCTTCAGCCCTCAGCCTTCAGCCTTTAACCATGACCTTCAGCCTTCAGCCTTCAGCCTTCAGCCTTTAACCATGTGCGCCATCGCCGGCATCGTGAAATTCGATCTGCACGAGCGCGCCGAGCCGTCTCGCTTGGACCGCATGGGGTCGGTGCAGCGGCACCGCGGACCGGACGGCGCCGGGGTATGGCTCGGAGGCCCGGTGGGCCTCGCGCACCGGCGTCTGGCCATCGTGGACGTCTCCGGCGGACACCAGCCGATGACGAACGAAGACGAGGACGTCTGGATCGTCTTCAACGGCGAAATCTACAACCATCTTTCCCTGCGCCGGGAATTGGAAGCGGCGGGCCATCGTTATCGGACCAGGAGCGACACGGAAACGATTCTCCACCTGTATGAGGAATACGGAGCGGCCTGCGTCGACCGCCTGCAGGGCATGTTCGCCTTCGCGATTTGGGACGGGCGGCGGCGCAGCCTGCTCCTGGCTCGCGATCGGCTGGGAATCAAGCCGCTCTACTATGCCTGTACCGACCGCGAACTGCTGTTCGCATCCGAGATCAAAGGCATCCTGGCCGCCGGAACGGTCCCTGCGCGATTCAACGAGGCGATCCTGCCCGAGTTCTTGGCCGCTCGCTATATCACCGGAGCGGACACGTTCTATCGCGGCGTCAGCAAGCTGCTGCCCGGCCATCTCTTGGAATGGGCGCCGGAGGAGGGCATGCGGCTGCATCGATACTGGCATCCGCCGTTGGAGAGCGCGGACGACGGGGAACCGGTCGCCGACCGCGCCGAACAATTGCTCGCGGGACTGCGCCAGGCCGTGCAGAGCCATCTGATGAGCGACGTGCCGCTGGGGTTGTTTCTTTCCGGCGGGTTGGATTCCAGCGGCCTCGCGGCCCTCATGGCGCCCCTGATGCAGCAGCCGCTCAAAAC
>DATFDJ010000154.1:0-40061 GCA_035252115.1 Nitrospira sp.
AGCGAGCGCTGGAAAGCGGAAGTCGGAGGTTTGCTCCCCGAAGAACCGGCGGCAACACCCTCGGTGTCGGCGTCAGAGGCGCTTTCTTCGGATTATTTGCTGCCGCCTATCGATGCAGATGTGTTGTCCTATTTTGCTCCCGAGGCGGACGAGTATCTGCAAACGATGGAGACGCTGATTCAGCGGCTTGGAGATGCCCCAGCCGATCCAGAGACGATTCATGCACTCTATCGCACGGCCCATACATTGAAGGGCTCGGCACATACGATCGGTTTCAAAGTCATCGGCGATGTAGCTCATCCGGTAGAGGACTGCATGATTGCCGTGCGCGAGGGGCGCATTGCCGCTTCATCGGTTCTACTCGGCACGATCGGCCGGGCGATGAATGTTATCCGGTTGCTCATGCGTCGAGACGACGGCAAAATTCCACAACTCCAACGTGATGTGCCGGACGTAATGCAGGCTCTTGGCCGAATCTGCCGGGGCGAAACCGAAGTCGACATGCAGAGCGCAGCCACACCGACGCCCGTGAAGACAGCAGTTGCTGTGGCGGTGATGGAACCACCCCTTCAGTCCGATCAGATCGCCGCCTCATCACCGGAAAGCGTGCAACTGACGGATGAATACCTGCTGCCTCAACTTGACCCTGAGGTCTTGTCGTATTTCTCCCCCGAAGCACAGGAGTATTTGGAATCGCTGGAAGCTCAGCTATTGCGCTTGGAAAGGGAACCGCACAATCCCGAACTCATCAATCAACTGTTCCGGACCGCACATACCCTCAAAGGATCGGCCTATACCGTCGGCTTCCAATCCATCGGGGATCTGACTCACTACGTCGAAGATTTCATGGGTGCAGTTCGCGAGGGGCGAGTCAAGGTCCTCCCGGGCCATGCCGATATGCTGTTGAGGGCTGTCGATGTCGTCCGGTTGCTGATGCGCCGGGATCCGACGATGACGGCCACGGTCCGGCAGCGATTTGCCGTGGCCATGCACGGGTTAAAGCAGTTGGATCAGTCCGCGGCGGCTGGAGCCATGGTCGAGCAGGCCGCTCGCCAGGCCGTCCAACCCGCTCCGGCCGTCGAACAGCGCGAACAGCCGGACCATGAGAGCTCCAAGGCGGCCGATGTCAAAGCAAGAGATGGCGGTTCGGAAGATCGCGAAGTCATTCGAGTCAGCCGAGACCGATTGGAGCGACTGCTCAATTTGGTGGGCGAGTTGGTCATCGGCCGTGGACGTCTTGAGCAGCGCTTGCGGGTTCTGGAGCAATTGTCGCAGCAGGTGTTGGCCTGTAAGGGACGGTTGATGGACTCGGTCCGTTCCTTCGAGGAAAAACACACGTTCACGATGCCTTCCATGGGAACTTCGTCAGCTGAGACTGCAGGACCACGAGGGGCAATGACGTCGTTTCCTGGTCTCAGCGATTTCGGGACACTCGAATTCGACAAGTACGACGACTTCAACATCCTGGCTCGGAGAATCAGCGAGGTCACGGCTGATATTTCCGAGTCGATGTCCCAACTGAGTGGCTCGATTCGTCGATCACATGAAGATATGAGCCAGTTACAGCAGTTGACGCTCGGCATGCGCGACGAAATCGCGCGCGCGCGGATGGTACCCATCGGAACACCGTTCACACGGTTTCGCCGCGCGACGCGCGAAATGGCTCGAGCCACGGGAAAAGAGGTCACCCTGGTGACGTCCGGCGAACACACCGAGGTAGATACAGGTGTCGTCGAGCGACTGGTTGATCCCCTGGTTCATCTGGTTCGAAACGCCGTCTTTCACGGGATTGAACCGGCGGCGGTACGTGTGGCCAAAGGAAAGCCTGCGTCCGGGACGATCTATCTGCATGCCGCGCATCGTGGAAACGCGGTCCTGATCGAAGTGGAAGACGACGGCGCGGGACTTGATATCGACAAGATCCGGGCGAAAGCGGTGGAGCGGGGATTGGTGCGTGCAGACGTCGCCAGAAGTTTGCCGGAGGCGGAGGCGGTCAAGTTCATTTTCATGCCGGGCTTCTCGACCGCCGACCACGTTGGAGATCAGGCGGGTCGGGGCGTCGGCATGGATGTCGTGAAGCGGGTGATCGAGAGTATGAACGGCCACATCGATGTGGAATCGATGCGCGGACTGGGGACCAAGTTCACTCTACACCTGCCGCTGACGCTGCTGATCGCGACGGCGCTGATGGTTCGGGCAGGAAGCGAACGCTACGCTGTGCCCTTGCCCAGCGTTCGAGAAGTGACGGTGTTGACCGCCCACTCATTGCAAAACCTGGGAGACCGGTCGGTCATTCAGATCGGCGAGGAAGCGATCGATGTCCAGCCGCTCCAGCGGCTGCTGGTGCAGGGATCCGGGGGAACCGTCGAAATCGGGAAACCCGTCGTCATCGTTCGAACTGGCGCGGGTCCTGTCGGACTCGTTGTCGACGAGTTACTGGGGCGTCAGGAAATCGTCATCAAACCGATCGGTGCGCTGAAATCGTTGGCCCAGTCCACTTTCGGCGGCGCGACGATTGATCCGGAAGGTCGGGTCGTGCTGGTGCTCGATCCAGGACGGCTCGTTTCCGGGGGAACGAAGAGCGAGGCAATCTTCGAGACGCCTGAACAAGAATTGTCCCCCGCGACTCCGGAGATTCCGTATGAGGACGACGTCGACGTGCCTACCGACGACAAGAAAATTCTGTTGATCGATGATTCACTCAGCATCAGGAAATTCGTCGGTCGCATGCTCGAAACTGCGGGCTATGAGGTGGAGACGGCGGTCGACGGGGAGGAAGGCCTGCGGAAAGCCTCGGGGCAGAACTTCCGTTTGATCCTGACGGATCTTGAAATGCCGAAGCTGAACGGGTACGAGGTGATTCAGGCCTTGCGGAGCAGACCTCAGACGCAGCAGACGCCAATCATCGTCATGACGACGCGAGCGGGCGATAAACATCGTCAAATGGCCATCAACATCGGTGCCAGTTCTTATATCGCCAAGCCGGTCGAAGAGCGAGCGCTGATTCAAGAATTGGAACGGTGGATCGGCAGAGACGCCTCGACTCGGAAAGCCTAACCGGCAGCCCGGCTGACTAACCCGTCGCGTCTCTCGATTATCGGAACACAACCAGAATTCAATGAGCTTGAGAGGGCACTACAGAGCGTCCAGCAGCACGGACCGGACGGTGAGTTTCCTGATCGTGCGGTATGGTACGCGGTATTTCGCATTACCATCGGACGGAGTACGCGGTGTCCTCACCAGGGAAGAAGCCGGAAACGGCCAGACCGTCGTCCGAGTCGGCAAAACATACCATGAGATCGATCTGGCGCAGCTGCTCTCGACGACGTTGGACAGAGGCAGCGTTGACCTGAGAACCGTCCTGTTCGCGAACGGTGATTCCTGCGGAGCCATTCGAGTGGATGAGGTGATCGGATTAGTGGATGCGGACCGTGACCAATGCCGGCCGCTACCGCCGCATTTTCAGCATGAAGAACGGACTTGGATCGCCGGCATGATCCTGTTTCAAGACAAATTGGCGCTCATTCTAAACCCCGAATGGGCATTGGGAGAATTGGGAGAAGTTGTCACGGCCGCACCTAGAGTAGAATCGTCGAGCGGGATCGCCGAACCGGCGGGATCGGATCGACCATGCTGAGATCTGCCCGTCAACAGCAGCAGGCGATCGCCACGAAACGATCGTGGAATCTGGTGGTATTTTCAGTCGGAGGTCTCACGCTGGCGGCGAGAACCGAAGATGTCGGAGGAGTGACGCCCTGGGGTGAGGGCATTTCGGTCCCGAGTCGTACTCCATTTGTCGCTTCTCTTCTAAAACGCGACAAAGAGATTCTTCCAGTGTACGATCTAGCATCACGGCTGCATCGCAAGCTCAGGGGCGATGCGAGGCTCTGCCTGGTGGCCCGCCATCCGGACGGCCCTATGGCCATTGGTATCGATCCCGATATTCCGACTCTCCATACTCTCGAGGCCACCGAGATCAGACCGAGCCGGCGGGAGGATGTCAATACGTTGGGCAGCTTCGAGAACGATGGGAAGGACATCGATATTGTCGCGCTCAGACAATTGGGAAAAGACTGATCGATAGCCGATCAATCAAATCCGGCAGGTGAAAGGAATAGGACATGCCGAAAGTGTTGGTGGCCGACGACAGCATTGCCGTTCGAAAAGTAGCGGAACGGCTGCTCACGGAGGCCGGTTTGGGTGTCACGCTGGCGGCCAACGGAGAGGAGGCCTTGGCGTTTCTTTCGAAAGAGTGTCCGGATCTGATCGTGTCCGACGTCATCATGCCGGACAAGAGCGGATACGAAGTCTGTGCGTTTGTCCGTTCCAAGACGGCGTTGGCCGCCACCCCGGTGCTCCTCATCTCCGGCATCGTCAATGACGAGGTGGCCAAACAAGCGGAATCCTGCAAAGCCGACGGCGTACTCAAAAAGCCGTTTCAGGGTACCTCGCTGAAAGACCGCGTATTGGAACTGCTTGCCAAGCGACAGGAACAGGCTCCCTCCGCGGCAAAAGCTCCCGCGAAGACTGCCGAAACGCCCGTTGAGGCAGAACCAGCAGCCCGGGTCACCCAGGAACAACTGGAGACCTATCGCAAAATGGCGGCCGCGCTGAAGCAAGCCGAAGCGGATCTCCGGATGGAACGGGAACAGTCGAGCGTCTTATCGCAGAAGCTCGGACAGCTCGAGGGGCAGTTGGGCCGCATTCCAGAGCTCGAAGCGAAGATGACAAGCAGTCAGGAGCAGGTCGTCCAACTCAAGAGATCGGCCGAAGAAGCCCAACAGATGAAAGGCCGGGTCAAAGAGTTGGAAGGCAAGTTGGCTGCCGAGCGCGAGTTGGCCGCACAGGCTAAGCGGGTCACGGATGAGCTGCAAATGGTGAAAGGGCGAGTCAGCGAATTGGAAGTCCAATTGAGGGCCGAACAAGAACAAACGGCACAGTTGAAGAAGCGTGTCGCCGAGATGCAGGATATGGCTAAACGTATCCAAGAGCTGGAGTCCTCGCTGCACAAGGAACGGGAACAATCGGCCCAACAGGCGCAACGCCTTGCCGAGGTCCAGAAGACCGCCGATCGTTCCCGCGAACTTGAAGCCGCCCTGCATGCCGAACGTCAGGCAGCGACGCAGTTGGTCGAACAGATGAATACGATGGAAAAAGCGGTCACCCGCTCGCAGGAGCTGGCTCAACAGCTCGCCCGAGAGCAACAACGCGCGGAGGATTTGACCCGCCGACTGGCCGATGCGGAAGTGTTAGGGAAAAAGGCCAAAGAGCTCGAAGAGCTGCTCCAAACAGAGCGCGATCGCAACGCCGTGCTGACCAGGCATGTGTCGGAGAGCGAACAATCGGCACAGCAGGCGACGAAGCGATTCGAAGAGATGGCCAAGAAGCTGGGAGAAATCGCCGGCCTCGCGTCACAACTCGGCAGCGGGACCCGCCGGTCCTGATCCATGCCACCGCGTTGATGATGAACCGCAACGAGTGTGAGGCACTGAATTCATGGGCGGCGACACCTCGGACGATTTCCAGAAAGAACTCGTCGATTTATTCGTGCAAGAAGCACAAGAATGGCTGCAGAATATTCACGTCGCCCTGGATGAGTTGCAGCAGGCGCCAGCGCCCGAACGGCATGCGACGCTGATCGGCATCCTGAGCGGCGGCGTCACCAACCTCGGCGGGTCGGCTGCCACGATCAATCTTCCCGAGATTGAACAAGCGAGCTTCGCGGCGCTTCCGTTCATCGACGCCCTCAAGGATCCGACGAAATCGTTGTCGGTTCAGGATTTTCTTGCCCTGTGCAAGCAACTGGGACAGATTCATGCCACGCTGACACGGGCGACCGGTGTCGCATTCGATGCCCAATCCGAGTCGGACGCGGTCGCCGCGACGCAATCGACGATATCGCCCGAGGAATTTCTCCAGGCTTTGCGAAAGATGCAATCGTCCGGACACAGCGGCGCCGGGTCCGATCGCAATCTCATCGGGGCCATGATGGATCAAATGGAGGCCCAAATCAAAGCGGGTGTACCACAGGTCGGAGTGGAAGCCATTCGAGGCTATTTGGATCGGATGTCGGAATCGGAGGAAGCGTTCGTCGCGGCCATAGATCGATGGTTCCCGATGCTGAAGGAGCAGCTCGCTGTGCTGAAAACGACGCCGCCGAATGACACATGGGAAGCGTCACTGCAGGAGGTGACCCAATTGCGGACGGAGGCGCAGCAAGTCAATGCAGTCCACGCGATCCCGTTCCTTTCCGGATTGCAAAGTCTCTTGTCCGTCGTGATGCAGCATCGCATGCGGTTGGCGGGCCGTCGGGTGGAAGCGATTACCGAGCGCCTCGGCGTCATTGGAGAGACGGTCCACCAATGGCTCGAACGGGGACGCGAGGAACGCAATGCGATCGCACACGCACTGCCGAGCAGTCAATAGTCCTCACGAGCCGATACGCCGCTTGATCATGTCATCGAAGAACAACCGGACGACAACGCAGATGATCCCGCTTACAATGTGACGTATGGAAGAGCGCCGAACGGAAGATTTGTATCGCCGTGCTGAGCAGCAACTGTCCGAAGTCGCCGCCGCCGTGCAGCGTCAGGATCCAATCGATCTCGACCAACTCTCCGAGTTGGGGACGGCGATTGGTGAGGCGGTCCGCCACAATGATCGGCTCGTCGTGCATGCGATGAGCGGCCCCCTTGGCCCGCCGCTGATCACCAACCTTGTCAACGTCGCAGTCATTTCCGCCAAGGTCGGCGCCGGACTGGGATATTACGGAGAAGAATTGCAGAGACTCGTGCTGGCGGGACTCGTGCACGATATCGGGCTCTTTGTCGTCCCGCCGTCTGTCGTCACGAAATCGGGCCGATTGACGCAGGACGAGCGAACGCTGATCGAGCAGCATCCGGAACTGGGCTATCAGGTGATTCGCAAGGCCGGTCCGGAATGGGAATGGCTGGCTCAAGTCGTGCGGCAAGCGCACGAACGATGGAACGGCCAAGGTTATCCCAACCGACTCAAAGGGCGGCAGATCAGCGAATTGGCTCAAATCATCGGCGTCGTCGACGTGTTTGATGCGTTGGTGACGCCCCGTCCGTACCGCCGACGTTTCTTTCCACACGAAGCGGTGCGGGAGTTGATCGTGGCCGAGCGGACCGCCTTTCCCAGAGAAATTGTGAAGGCCTTGGTGGAGCAATTGTCCGCCTATCCGTTGGGCACGCTCGTCCGCCTGACCACCGGAGAGACCGGCACGGTCGTTCGGATCAACGCCGAATTTCCCCTCCGCCCCGTCGTTCAGATTGGCACTGGAGAGGGGAGCGAGCAAGAGACGCACGAGTTGGATCTGAGCCGTGCGCCGTTGGTCTCCGTCATTGAGACGTTGGAGCCTCCCGACGTTGCACGGGTTCCGTCCGGCCGTCTGCTGGAGCGACGGACCAAGTCGTCGGTCTCGGAGCATTTTTCATCCTTATTGGAAAGCCTGGACGCCATCGCGAGCGCCATTCAGGGCGTGGTTGAGTCCAGGACCATTTCACCTCAGGATTCCCCGACGACATTTCCATCGGGAGTGACGCGGTCCGGCGCCGGCCGGTCCGCTGTACCGGACCATGGCGATGCGGCATTCGAAAAAGAAGTCATCGGACTCTTTGCGCTGGAGGCGCACGAGTGGCTTGGGCAGATTCATTCGGCTCTGCGACAGCTCGATGAGGGCGCCAACGGATCCATGCGCCCCAAGTTATACGGCATCATGTTGCAAGGGCTCACCAACTTGGCCAAATCCGCGGCAACGGTTCGGCAAACCTCCATCGAACACATGGCCACGAGTCTTTTGCCGATCCTGCACGAGGCCGGCACACCCGAGTCCCGCGCGATGCAACCGGCGCTCGCATCTCTCCAAGCTGGACTCGATCGGATCGCGGCTGCGGTCCGGCACGCGGCTGGCGAGAGAGGCGCGGAGCAGTCTCCGTTGAGCCAACGAGACAAGAAGGTCGCAAGCGAACCGGATCCGGAAACACACAAAGTCCCAGGCGTGGAGGACCAAGCTGCGTCTTCTATACCATCCGGCGTTTCGGGAAATTCGCTCCTGAAGGCGTTGCGGGAGTTACAGTCGGTGCGGTCCCGTTCGATGCAACCGACGAGAGACGTCTTGGAATCCGTGATTCAGATGGCTGAAGGACGACCGGGCGATCTCACGGTTCCCGCGGTCCGCGATATCCTGGTCGAGTTGGATCGGACCGACGAAGAATTCCTCCACGAGATCAACACGCGCGTTCCGGTCATGAGCCGAACACTGACGCATCTCCAGCAGCAAGGAGCGGCGGATTTCGTGACGGCATCTCAACTGGATCCCATTGTGGAGCAGGTCGAGGCGTTATATGAAGCCGCCGGACGCGTGCAGGCCGGAACCATTACGATGTTCTTGCAGGGGTTACGGTCTTTCCTCCTGGTTGCGGCCTACCGCAAAACGGTGAAGCTGGCCGAACGTTTAGACTCGATGCAAGAACGGATTCAGGCGCTGGTTCCCATGGCGGAACAGTGGGTCGAGGTGGGCCGCGTCGAACGAACCGCCATAGCCGATATCCTGCCGCAGTAGCTCTTCTGCCGCCGGTTATACACTTCCGAACCGCCCTCCCGTGAGATCATATTTTTTCGATCGCTGTACATCGGCCTCCTTCACTGACGAAATATCACGCAAGCTCTTGAATGATTGCGCTATTCTGTGCCTAGTCCTTAGGCAATCTGCCAACCGACGCAGTAGCGGGACTGATTACCCCCTTATCCACATGGTTATCCACATGCGGCGCACATCTTTTGGGGACAAGGGCTCACCAGTCGAAAACTCGGTGTTGGCTGAGCAGGTCGATGCTCGGTACATCGGCCATGAGTCTCTCGCTGGGACGAAACGATTCATCGTTGATCAATGGCAAGGTCGTCGTGAGACGAGGAGCAGCAAAGACCGGCCTCGCATCGCATGGATCGGGATACTGTCCCGCCGGTTTTGAGAATGATATGATTTCGCTCGTCGGCAAAGGAGATTGGCCAGGAGGGAACAAGGCGCGTGGCGAAACTCGTGACGATGTGGCGGAGCGATGAGATCCACGCTCAGGCCGTCCATTATGTCAAATCGTATATTCTCTTTCCGTCCGGCTTATTGGGGTTGGTCTGCATGATCGGCGGCCTCGGAGGATTGGGGTACCAATTGCTCGCCACGAATTCATATACCTCGACGACATTTCTCGCCAGTTCAGGCCTGTTGCTCCTCGGAGCGCTCTGCGGCGTCGCACAGACGGCCTATCATCGCTATCTTCTCAGAACCGTGCCCCAGGTGTTTGCTGCGCGAATACGAACCGCTGTACGGAAATCGGGGAAGAAAACCAAAATAGACGAACGGGGGACGACGATCGACCATACCGGCCGCTCGCTGGTGCCGCTGGGATATCTGGCCGGCATGGTACTGTTGCTCGGTGCCTCTGCGCTCGCGCTGACGAAAGGCTCGGTGGAAGCTGTCCCGGCCTTGTTGATGCCATGGGCCGGGTTCTATTGGGGCAAGCTCTTTTGGTGGAAGGGAGTGGTTCGATAGCGCGGGGGCCCGGATTACCGGCGCTTGCGCCGTGACGGTTTCCGCTTCGCCGCAGCCGGGCGACTCTTCGTCAACCGGCCTTCCAACGTCCTCACTCGTTCTTCCAAGCTTCGGACCAGTTGCCGCAGCTCCGGCAGACGCGGAATCACCGCTTGCGCTTTCATCCAGGTCTCGTGCGGCATGACCGGCGCACCGGACACGATCTGATTCGGCTCAATGGTGCGGTTCACGCCGGCTCGCGCCGCAATCATGACCTGGTCGCCGATGTGGATATGGTCCGCCAGGCCCGCCTGCCCGCCGATCATCACGTATCGCCCGATGCTCGTGCTTCCCGCCACGCCGACTTGGGCCACCAGGATGGTATGTTCTCCAACCGTCACGTTGTGTGCGATCTGGACCAGATTGTCGATCTTCGTACCCTTCTTGATGACCGTCTGACCCAGCGTGGCGCGGTCGATCGTGACGTTGGCCCCGAGTTCGACATCGTCCTCAATCGTCACGCCGCCCAATTGAGGAATTTTGTGATGGCGGCCCTCCTGCTGCACATAACCGAATCCGTCGGACCCGACGACCGTGCCGCTGTGGATAATCACCCGGGCGCCCAGCGAGCAACCTTCCCGGATCACCACATTGGGATACAGCAGACAGTCGTCGCCGATCGTCGAGCCGGCGCCCACGAAGACGCCCGGATACAGCGTCACTCGCGCGCCGAGCTTGACATGGTCTCCCAGCGTGACGAAGGGCCAAATGGAAGGGTCCGGCCCGATCGTCACATCCTTTCCCTTGATGACTTCAGCGGCGATGCCGGTTGCAGCGTAGGGCGGAACGAAGAATCGCTGTGCGACGCGGGCGAATGCCAGCAGGGGATTGGAAAGGACGATTTGCGGAATGTGCAGGTCGGAAAGATGGCGATGGCTCAAGAGCGCGGCGGCGCGGATCTCTCCACACGATTTCAGCGCCTTGTCGTTCATCACGAAGGAGAGCGCCTGGGGCGAGGAATCAGTCAGGCCGGACAGCGCGGAAATCTTCACGCTCCCGTCTCCGTGGAGCGTTCCTCCGACCAGTTCATGAATCCGAGAGAGAGCGAGCGGCGCCGAAGAAAAGGGGGCGGCCATCTATCCGTTACCCTTTTTTCTTCTTGGGCTTGGACCCGGCTTTGTCTTGGGCAAGCGACGCGCTGGAACGGGTCGGCGCCAGCCGTTTTGCCACATAGCCGGCGACGGCGCCGACCGTCGTGAGACCCGTCAGATCTTCGTCGGGAATCTGGAGGTTGAATGTTTCTTCGATCTTGTACAGCAATTCGATCACTGCCATGGAATCGAGTCCAAGATCATCGCGAAGGTGGTAGTTTTCCTGAATCGTGGCAGGGTCGCGCCTCAAATATTCCGCGAGGGCTTTGATGATCTTCTCCACAATGACGGCATGCTCACTCATGATCGGCGACTCCATCTTGTTTCATGCGGTATACCGCTTGAGGACGACTGCCGCATTGTTACTGCCGAATCCAAAGGCGTTGAGCAGGGCCGTACGGACCCCCCGCTCCTGAACCGTGCGGGTGATCCCTCGCAGCGCGCAGGCCGGATCGGGGTCGTCGTAATTGACGGTAGGATGAATCTGCCCCGTGTGAATCGCCAGCACGGACGCAATACCGCCTAGCGCGCCGGCCGCCCCCAAGGTGTGCCCGACAAGGGATTTGGTGGCGCTGATGGCGATCTTGTCGGCGCGCCTTTTGAACAGTTGACGAATCGCCTTTGCCTCCACGGCATCTCCGACCGATGTCGAGGTCGCATGGGCATTGATATAGTCTACCTGCCCTGGAGCGCTGTCGGCGTCCTGAAGCGCGAGCCGCATGGTCGTCGCCACCTCTTCCCCATCTTCACGCGGAATCACCATATGATACGCTTCGCTGGTTGCGGCGTAACCGGACACCTCGGCGTAAATTCTGGCCTTCCGTTTCTTGGCGTGGGCAGCCGACTCCAGAATCAGCGCACCCGCCGCTTCTCCCATGACGAACCCGTCCCGGCCACGATCGAACGGTCGCGACGCCTTCTCCGGATGATCGTTGTATTTCGTGGACAGCGCGCGGAGCGAACAGAAGCCGGCAAACACCAACGGCGTGATGCTGGCGTCCGCTCCCACCACGATCACGACGTCCGCACGTCCTTCGCGGATGCAATGGAGGGCCTGTCCCAAGGCATGAGCGCTGGAAGAGCAGGCGGTCGAGATCGTGACATTGGGACCTCTGGCTCCATACGCCATGGCCACGATGCCGGACGCGCTGTTGAGGGTGATGACGGGAATAAAATTCGGGTGCACGCGGTGGGGTCGTTGATGCAGATACAACTGGGTGATTTCCCGCTCGCCCATTACCATGCCGCCCATGCCGGCGCCCACGATCACGCCGACGCGATGGGAATTTTCCTTGGGCATGTGCAGACCGGAGTCTGCCAATGCCTCCTTGGCCGCGACCAGTGCGAACTGGGCGTATCGATCCACCCGATCGGCATGGGGTGAGTCGAGATAGCGTTCGGGAGAGAAGTTGCGCACTTGGCCGGCCACTTTGGAGCGGTACCCATCCATGGGAAAAGGATCGAAGCCGGTAATCGACGAGATGCCGGATCGTCCGTCCAGCGCGGCTTTCCAGAACTCGCTGACTCCGATGCCAATCGGCGAGACGACTCCCAGTCCTGTAACAACGACGCGCGTGCGCATACTCATGTTCTCAACGAGATTGGTCCTAGTTCTTACCGGAAGCTCCGCAATGAGTCAACCGCTAAGGCCGTCGCGAGACGAGCGACCGCCTCGTTAGCCGTAAAACGTTGGGCGTCAGGCGATAGGAATGACACACCGGACCCTTTACGTCTTTTCAGTAGCGGACCTTGAGCATTAAGTACAGGCCGAAACTCATGAAGAGCAGATTGGTCATCCAGCCGGCAACTATAGGGGGCAGGGCGCCACCGCGCCCGAAGGCGATTGCGATAGAGTGAGTGGCCCAATAACAAAAGCCAATGGCCAGCGCCTGCCCGATGCCCATGGCCATGCTGCCCCCCCTGGTCCCGCTTCGGCGAAGGCTCAACGCGATCCCGACGAGCACCATAATAATGGTGACAAAAGGAAACGCTACCCGCCCATAGTAGTCGGTCTGCAGCCGGGCGGTCTGCGACCCGCCGTGGTAGAGGCGCCTGGTGTGTTCACGAATTTCACGAAATGTCATGGCTTCGGAGTCGCTGGCCAGCCAGGTCGTGAAGTCGGCGGGGATGAGGGTCAGAGGAACCGGCATGCGATCGAACTCCGAGAACGTGACGGTGCCGTCGGAGAGAAACGTCCTCCGGAATCCCCGATGTAAGGACCAAACCCCTTCCGTGTAGCGGGCCTCTTGCGCCTCCGTCATGTCGATCAGGTGAAACTGCCGGTCGAAATGAAACAGTTGGACGCCGCCGAGACTCTGACCGCCCACCGCGACGGTGTTCACGTGCAGGATGGTGTCGGCTCCCATCCGGGCCCAGGGTTGAGGCAACTTCAGCGCCGTCGAGGACGGCTTCTTCTCGATCCGGGTCGCGCGGATCTCCTCCGCTTTGTTTGAGGCGAGCGGAATGACGGTCGAGCTGAACAGGAGCAGGACGATCGCCGTGCCGACGGCCAGCGTGAGAAACGGGGAGGCGATCCAGGACAGGCTGATCCCGCACGCCCTCATGGCCGTGATCTCGTGGCTACGCGAGAGCAACCCGATCGTCAGCAACGTCGCCATCAGGATGGCCAGCGGGGCGATCTGAAACGAGATCGCCGGCGTCTTCAGCGCGAAATACGTCAGCACGTCCACCCAATTGGCGTCGTATCGGAGGAACCGCCGGACTTTTTCAAAGAAATCGATGACGAGATAGATCGTCATCAAGCCGGCGAAACACATGCCGAAGATCTTGGCGTATTCGCGGAGCAGGTATCTAAAAAGGATCTTCATGGCCTGTCACGCCTTACGCCTAAGGTTTCACGCCTAACGTTTCACGCCTCACGAATTCATTCACTCCCGGCTCATCTTGCGAAACCACACCACGGTCACCACGGCGAAAATCGCGTTCGGCAGCCAGGCTCCCACAAACGGCGGGATGGCCGTGGTCGTCACAAGGAATTCGCAGCCGACGTTGAGCACATAATACAGGATGACGACGAGCACCCCCACGGCGAACCCGCCGATCCGTCCGGAGCGTTTCGACACGATGCCTACCGGCACCCCCAGGATGCAGAACACCAGCGACGCGGTTGGGAAGGCGAGATCCTTGTAGTACTCCATCAGTCGCCTCAAGGCCGTCGGGTCCCGCCCTTGCGACTGCGCCAACTGTGCCATGATCGCCTGGTACGACGGGCGTTCTTCCGTGGCAGTGTAGCCGCTTTGATTCAGCGACAATTTCAAATCATAGCTGGAGAAGGCGATCCGCTGGTATTCATCGATGGCGTCCGGTCTGCTGTGGATCACGCCGTCGTGCAACCGCAGCGCCACCTGATTCGTGGCGGCCTCGATGAACACGCGATATTGGCGGGCGACGATCACGCGGGGTTCGTCGGCGTTCCGCTCGTCGGAAATGAAGATGCCGGTCGACTCCTGCTCCTCGCCGAGATCCGAGACGTAGATCATCATCTTCGGGATCGGTTCGTTGAACGTTCCTCGTTCGAGCGCGAGCACGAGCTGATCGCGCAGGAGATTGAGCGCGACCTTCTTCAGATTTGTCGAACTCCAGGGCTGACCCCATTGCGCGAGCCACAGCGTCAGTCCGAACACCAAGAGCGCGAAGAGAAAGACCGGGCGCGACAATCGCAGCAGACTCAGGCCGGCCGCCCGCATGGCGACCAATTCCTTGTCGAACGACAAGCGGCCGAACGCCGTGATGCTGGCGATGATGCCGGCGATCGGAAGCGTGAGGACCAGGAACGAGGGGAGCAAGTTGGCGAATACCTTGAGGACGGCGAAGAGGCCGACGCCTTTGGACACGAGCAGCTCGACGAGCCGCAGCAGCTCGCGCGTCAGCATGACGAAGCACAGTGCGCCCAGGCTGACCAGAAACGGAGACAGAAGCTCGGTGAAGATATAGCGGTCTAACAACTTGCGCAGCATCGGCCCGGTATGCTCAGGGTTCGGGCGACACTATAGGCAAGCGGCTTTCCCTTGTCCATCGAAGCGAGAAGCAGCCTGCCGGTCCAGCCGCCCTGAGATTTTGGCTTGACAACAGGAAAATGCGTATGGTACATGCTGCGCGGTTTTTGTAACCGAGATGGGTCTTGTGAGCGCTTGTCTTTTTCTTTTCAACGAGCCCGTCCATTCCCGCTCTTCTTCATTCCCATCATCATTCATCATGCAGTGCAGTGCAACAATCGGGTTAGGGCACGGCGACGTAACTCTGCGTGGCCGTTGAGGAAAGGAGGGGTTCTGTGAAGACAAAGGGAACGGTGAAGTGGTTTAACGACCGCAAAGGATTTGGGTTCATTCGCCTGGACAGCGGGGAGGACGTCTTCGTCCATTACTCCGCGCTTCAAGGAGACGGATTCAAGACCTTGAAAGAAGGTGAAAACGTCGAATTCGATATCGTGCAGGGGGCGAAGGGGCCGCAGGCCGCGAACGTGGCCAAGATGATTGCGGCATCCTGACCGTTTCTAGACCCAGGAGGGGGCAACATGAAGGCCTGCCGTGAAAACGGCGGGCCTTTTTGTTTGTAGCGCTCGCCTGGCCGGGTGAATCGCCGTGCTTCTCTCGATACTGTCCATCCGAGCCATCCGAACAGCCGCCGTCCTGATCCTCTTCGCGATCTTTCCGTTCGTCATGCCCGCGGGAACCGGCGCACAGACTGATGAGAGTCTCGAGCTTGAATTTCGACAATTGCGGGACAAGTTGAGTGCGACGCCGGAATTCAGCGGGTCCGACGCCGAGGCAAAATTCCGCCTGGCCGAGGAACTGGCCCATCGGGGTGACATGCAGGGCGCAATCGACAACTATCGAGCAGCGATCCGATTGAAATCCGACTGGGCCGATCCCTATCGCGGGCTGGGACAGGTCTTGCTGGATCAGCATCACTACGCGGAGGCTGCCGACGCGTTACAGTCCGCCATTAGCGTGGGGCGCGACGATCATCTGACGTTCTATTGGCTGGGTCGAGCGTTCATGGGAACGGGACGTTTATCTGAAGCCTCGCAGGCACTCGGGCGAGCCTTGGAACTGCAGGAGGAGGCGGAAACGGCGGCAGATCTTGGGCTCGTCAAAATGGCGCAGGGCGACGCGGCTGGCGCTGAAGAAACACTGACTCGATCGATCCGGTTGAAGCCGGATTACGCCGAGGCGCACGAGCTACGCGATCGACTGGCGAAGACAAAAGGTGATAAAGAACTAACCAGACAGGCGGGCCAACAGGTTCTCGACGATATTTTTAGACGGTAATGAGTCGTTGCATTTCCACCTAAGTACTGAGCACCCAAAACTCAAAACTTAACACTTAAAACTCAACACTTCCTTCATACCCGGCACTCATCACTTAGGGCTGCCAGGCCGGTTGTTCTTGCGAGGAAGACAGTACGATGGCCTGTATGAACAGTTGATGTCCGTCCGGCTGTTCCCAGCTCTTCAGCCACATCTGGTGCCGTTCGCGGATTTCGATCGACCCGAGGAAGACCCATCCCGGCTCCGGCGGCATCCCACCTTTGACGCAGGACTTCGCACAGAGATTGATCCAGGGATGACCGGGATCGCCGCTTCCATACGCCCACACGAAATACAGACCGCCGGGAAGCTCAGAGGTGGCCCTGAGTGGAGAGACACCGGGCAACGGTTGGCGAAACATCACCACACGGTCCGCCTGCGGGCGCGGGACGCCGCACCGTTCTCCCTTGGCATAGACCCACAAATTATATTCGCCCGAATTGGCTTTGCAGCCTTCGAAGGCCACATCCGTACCGCCTCGCCAATCGGCGGCGCGAAAGATTTGCGTGGCAGGTTCCTGCGGCTGGTCTTCGGCAAAAGAAAGACAGGCAAACGTTCCGAGCAGAAGAGAGAGGGCAACAGTGACGCGGCGGGTAGCGGGAGACATGGAGGCGTTCTAGCGAAGACCGGGGAGGACGTCAATGCGGAATCGGACGCGGGCCCCGCGCCCTCTTCAGATCTAGTGCTGCGCGAACGGTGCAGTATGTGGGGAGCCGATGGGCGGCAATTGGGCGACAGGCACCTTGGCAGACTGTTCGTAATGCGCCACCGCCTCGGGCATGTGTTCAGTGAGCCGTTTGATGCGCGTCTCATGGCCGGGATGGGTGGACAGAAATTCGGGCGGCTGCTGTCCGTGGGAAAGTTGTTCCATGCGTTGCCACACGCGGACGGCTTCATGCGGATCGTAGCCCGCATCGGCGGCGAGCAGCAGGCCGATGTAGTCGGCCTCCGACTCGTGGGCTCGGCTGAAGGGCAGCAGCACGCCGACCTGCGTGCCGACGCCCAGCGCAGACATCGCGGCCTGGCTGGTGATGGGACTGAATCCCTCGGCTTGGAGCGCGATGGATGCCCCGATCATTCCGATCTGCGCGAGGACCCCCTGGCTCATCCGCTCGGAACCATGGTGTGCGAGGGCGTGTGTCACTTCGTGTCCGATGATCGCTGCGAGCCCCGATTCGTTGTCGGCCACGGGAAAGATGCCGGTGTACACCGCGATTTTTCCTCCCGGTAAGGCAAACGCGTTCTGGGTCCGGTCGTCCTTGATCACCGTCACATCCCAAGTATATTTTTTCGCCGTGTCTGCGTACTTGGACCGCTTGGCCGCGTCAATGATGCGAGCGGCCACGCGTTGCACCGGTTCGATCTCGGCAGGATCCTGCGACACATGCACTTTCGGATCTCGCAGGACGTCCTGATAGGCTTGGGCGCCAAGTTTTGTCTCGTAAGATTGCGGCACCATCAAAAGCTGCCACCGGTGGGTGTAGGGATTCGTCGCGCAGCCGCCGGTTTGCAAGCACAGGCCGACCAACACGAAAAGCTGGAATGGCAGTCGGTACACCATTCCTGTATTGTAACGAGCGCGCGGGGCGGCGGCGCTTAGGACCTTCCCTGGTCGCCGGAAGGCGAGGCTGTCAGACACATGACAGAGGGCCGCCCGTCAACCCCGAAGCCGGTTGATCGTTCTCTCGTGTAGCTCACGGAGGTACCCATGCACAAGCGAGGCGCTCGACAGGGTCTGTACGGTGGCAACGTGATGTTCGGAGTACTGTTGGCCGCTGGGAGTTTGTTTGTGCCAGCCGACGCAGCGTACCCGGCGCAATCGAGCGAGCCCTCACACGAGCAGTCCGGTATGGATCACATGGATATGGATCATGAGCATTCAGCCGGGATGATGGATGCGATGAGGCCTCATGAACAGCATGTCGGACCCCACATGAGATGGACGACATTGCGGCCGGCCAATCCGGCGGACGAGAAGCGCGGTGAAGAGATTATCCAAATCCTTCGTCAGTCGATTGCCAAATACCAAGATTACCGACTCGCGTTGAATGACGGCTTTGTGCTGATGCACCCGGAGCGAAAGGCCAAGCACTACCATTTCGGCAATAAACAACGCCGGCTCCTGGCCAGGGTCCAGTTCGATCCCGCCCTGCCCACCACGCTGCTCTATAAGAAGACGGCGGACGGCTATGCACTGGAAGGCGCAATGTACACAGCACCGAGAGACATGACGGAAGAGCAGTTGAACCAGCGCATTCCATTGAGCGTGGCCCAGTGGCATGCCCATGTGAATCTGTGCATGGAGCCGGACGGCAGCGGACGCCGCATCACGCGGAAACAGTTCGGATTCAAGGGCACCATCGCGACCGAGTCCGAGTGCCGGCAGGCCGGGGGTCGATTTGTTCCGCAAGCAGGCGGGTGGATGATCCACGTGTATCCGTTTGAATCGACGCCGGCCAAAATCTGGACCCACTGATTTCGGGCTGTCGATGGCTTCACCCGTCGGCTCGAAAAACGGGGACACCTATGAAAAAGGCTGTCAAGAGGCCAGGCTTCTCCTCTTTCCAGAAAAGGGGTCAGGTCTTGCAATCCGACACACCGTCCGGTATCCTCCGTCGCCATGGCTCGCCCCTTACGCATTGAATACGCCGGTGCCGTCTATCATGTGACGAGTCGTGGCAATGCGCGACAAGCCATAGTTCTGGATGATCGGGATCGCACGGCCTTCCTGACACTGCTCGCCCATGTGATTGAACGCTTCGGCTGGCTCTGTCACGCCTATTGTCTGATGGATAACCACTATCATCTGCTCATTGAAACACCGAAGGCCAATCTTTCGCAGGGCATGCGGCAACTCAATGGCCGCTACACGCAGGCCTTCAATCGGCGACATCGGCGGGCGGGGCATCTGTTTCAAGGCCGCTTCACGGCCATTTTGGTGGAGAAGGAGGCGCATCTCTTAGAACTGTGCCGGTACGTCGTGCTCAATCCGGTCCGCGCAAACATGGTGGCGCATCCGCGCGACTGGGCCTGGAGTAGCTATCGCGGGACCGCGGGGCATCTGACAGGACCTGTGTGGCTCTCGACCGACTGGCTGCTCGGCCAATTTGGCAAGCGGCAGCGGGAGGCACAACAGCGCTATCGTCAGTTTGTGGCCGAAGGCCGGGATGGGCCGCGCCCGTGGGATCACTTGCAAGGGCAGATTTATCTGGGCTCGGAGGAGTTTGTGGCCCAACATCAGCCGGATCGGGTGATCCGAGAGATTCCCCGGAGACAGACGCAGGCCAAGCGACCTTCGCTGCCCGAACTCTTTCATCGACGAGGCGCGGAGCGGCGACTGATTTATGTGGCGTACCGGCAATATGGGTATCGCTTGGCGCAGATCGCAGCGCATCTCGGGGTGCACTATGCCACGGTGAGCCGTCGGTTGAAGCAGGCAGAAGAGCGGGATGTATGATTGCAAGACCTGACCCCAATTGCCGCTGCATTCTGACCCTCATTGCTGCGCGGGATCGGACCACCTTGCTTTCCCTCCTTGCGCACGTGGTCAATCGCTTTGGCTGGCTCTGTCATGCCTATTGTCTGTGGACAATCACTATCATCTCCTGATCGAAACTCCACGCCCAATCTGTCGCGCGGAATGCGGCAGCTCAATGGGCGCTACACGCCGGCCTATAATCGGCGTCACCGCCGCGTGGGCCATCTGTTCCAAGGGGGCTTCACCGCGATTCTCGTGGAGAAGAACGCGCACTTACTGGAACTCGGTCCGGGCGCACCTGGTGTTCCCTATTTCTATTTCGTCGAACTTTCCTGATTAGCCCGGGATCACGACACACCTTGCCGGACAGACGCTGTTGGATTTACTTTTGTCTCGCGAGCGTCTTCTAAGTCGGCTTCGCTCCAAATACATCATACCTGCCCAGACCTCGGATGGTGTCCGACCTTGCAGATGATCATGTGGGCGTTCGTGGTTGTACCAGTCACAGATATGTCGCAGACCTGCGGCAAATCGTCACCATCTGCGATGCGATTCGCCGCCAGTTCCCGCTTCACGGTCCCGATAAACCGTTCGACGCGTCCATTCTGCCAGGGGCAGCCGGGCTGGATGCGTTGTTGGCGGATGCGTAGCAGCCACAGGCCCAGCCGAAACAGGCGGGAAACGAATACCGCTTCGTTGTCGGTACGCAGGTACTGTGGCAGACCGTACCGCTTCACCGCCTGCAGCAGTTCGTGGAGCAGACTCCACGGCGATTTATCCGAGAGCCGCTGCAACCAAAGACATGCGCGGCTCGCATGATCGAGGATCGCCACGGCGACATGCAGACAGCCTCGCTGATCGGAGACGGAAAGACGGGGACATTGTCCATTTCATTGATGCTCGACGCCCTCGGGACTACGGATAGAACTGACCGGAAAGACTTTGCTATGATCCTGCTCCTGCCGGACAAGGAGTAGGACCATGCATTCAACCAGCAACGCGCGAAGTTCCCCGACGGCGGCGATGTCCTGCGTCGTCGCGCTGTACCTGGCCTTTGCCGCGCCGGTCGAAGCGGCTGACTGGCTCATTACGCCGGAAGAAGCGGCGCTGGAGTCTGCGCCGCAAGTCGGACGCGGGATTCTGGAAATCGGACGGGACGATCTGAGTATCGGACCGGTCATCGACGTCGTGGAGCCGGCCAACGGGGGCCGGGCGCCGATGCCGATCCAGGTCTTGATTCATTTCAGCCCGCGGCTGGTTCCCATCGATCTCGCGAGCCTCAAAGTGACGCTGGTCAAGTTCATCCCGATCGACATTACCGATCGCATCCGGCCGTTCGTGACGGCCGACGGCATCGATGTGAAGGAAGCCAAGATTCCGCCCGGGAAACACCGGGTCCGGATCGCGCTCTCGGATCGGGACGGCGAATTCAGCGTCAAGGAAATCACGTTCGAGGTGCTGTGATATGGCGAAACGGCCGCGTTCTCCTGCGAACATCATGCAGCTCGGTATGGGGTTTTGGGCTTCCAAAACCCTGCTCAGCGCCGTCGAACTTGGGCTGTTTACAGAACTGGCGAAGGGACCGCTTGACGGCAAGGTCTTAACCGAACGATTAAACCTGCACCCGCGGAGCGCGCGCGACTTCTTCGACGCCCTCGTGGCCTTGGGACTGCTGAAGCGCACGGGCAGCCGGTATGCCAATACGCCGGAAACGGCATGCTTTCTCGACCGCAACAAGCCGTCCTATGTCGGCGGGATGCTCGAAATGGCCAACGCGCGGCTCTACCGGTTCTGGGGATCCCTCACGGAAGGACTGCGCACCGGGAAGCCGCAGAATGAAGCGAAGAGCGGGGAGGACTTCTTCGGTACGCTCTATGCGGATCCGCATCGCCTGCAGGAATTCCTCAAAGCCATGACCGGTCTCAGCACAGGCCCGGCTCGCGTCATCGCGAAGAAATTTCCGTGGAAGAAATACCGCACCTTCGTCGACGTCGGCTGCGCACAAGGCGGCGTCGCGGTGGAAATCGCGTCGGCGCACAAGCATCTCATGGGCGGCGGGATGGATTTGGCGGTGGTCCAGCCGATTTTCGAGGCCTATGCCAAGAGCAGGGGCGTCGACCAACGAATGCGGTTCCATGCGGGAGATTTCTTCAAGGATCCTCTGCCGAAGGCGGACGTGCTCATCATGGGGCATATCCTGCATGACTGGAATCTCGAAGAGAAGATGCTGTTGTTGCGAAAGGCCTATGACGCCGTCTCACCCGGCGGCGCGCTGATCGTGCATGAGTCCCTAATCGACGACGCGCGGAAGACGAACGCGTTCGGGCTGCTCATGAGTCTCAATATGCTCATCGAAACTCCCGGCGGATTCGATTACACCGGAGCCGATTGCCGCCGGTGGATGCAGGAGGCGGGTTTCGTTCGCACAAAGGTGGAACGTCTCTCCGGTCCGGACGGCATGGTGATCGGATTCAAATGAGCATCTGTTTCTCCCAACGCTGAATCGAAATCGATTCCGCCCGGCCGGATTGGATTCACCGTCAGGGAACATTTCCCGCCCAATCACGCTCGAAAATCAAGAATATGCGCCTCGAGATCCGTGGCGTATCTCTTGCTCACTTCCGTCCCATCGCTCAGAGTGTTTCCTCAAGCTCACCGGCAGCACACAACGATCGAGTAGGGGATCATGGGAATACGGATTTTGGTCGCCGACGATGAGCCGGACATCTTGTCTTCGTTGGCCGAGCGGCTCCGTTGGATGGGACACGAGGTCACGACCGCTGCCGACGGGCAGGCGGCGGTGAGCGCGGTCGAATCGCACGAAGTGGACCTGGTCTTTCTCGATGTGGCGATGCCGCGGTTGAGCGGAACGGAGGCTCTCAAGAGGATCAGAAAGCGGTGGCCCAATGTGCCGGTCGTGATGCTCACCGCCTACGGCACGATTCCCCGCGCCGTGGAGTGCATGAAGGAAGGAGCGGCGGATTTTATTACCAAGCCGTTCGATCCGGAACAGATCCAGTCGGTCGTCGCGATGGCCCTGGACCGGCGGGAGCAGATGGGAGACATGACGCGGGTGCTCGGCGAAATCAGTCACGATGTCAAGAATCTGTTGATGCCGATGGTGACGGGGACCGATCTGTTGGCGGAGGAAATCGACGATCTCTTCAAGCAGCTTCCGAAGGGAGAACGGGTCCGCGCCCAGGCGAGCCAGCGGGCCTGCGAAGAAGTGGTGCAGCTCCTAAGGCATACCTCCGAGCGCATCCAGGCCCGCATGAAAGAGATTGCCGACTATGTCGCCGTGACCGGGTCGCCGCAGCAGTTCGAGCCTTGCCAGATGGCGAAGATCGCCGAGAGCGTCGGAAGGACCCTGCACATGCTCCTGCAACAGAAGCACATTCAGTTCCGGATGGAAGACCTCGATACGTTGCCGACGATTGCCGGGGATCCCAAGCGGCTCTATTCGTTGCTCTACAATCTGACGCACAATGCCATTCCCGAGGTGCCGCCCAACGGGTCCATCACGATCCGCGGTCAACATACAGCCGGCGCGGAGACGATCCTTCTGACGGTGGAAGACACGGGCAACGGCATGCCGGAGGAGGTTCGGGCGCGTCTGTTCACCGGTCGTACGGCGAGCAGAAAGGCGGGGGGGACGGGACTCGGCATGAAAATCGTCAAGGACGTCGTGGACGCTCATGAGGGGAAGATCGAAGTCCAGAGCCGGGAAGGCCGCGGCACCACGTTTCTCATCACCCTCCCTGTGCGGCCACGGGGAAGCGCCGGACACACACACACACGGCCGGCGTCCAAGCCACGGTCAGGAGAGAGGAGTCTGTCCGACTACGTCTAGCGTTGGAAACCGGAGCTTATGGCTGATGGCACGAACAAGAGGCGCCAAAAATGTTGAATGTTTAGTGATGAATGTTTAATTCAAACATTCAAAATTCAACATTGACATTAGCGGCTGAACCGAATGTCGAATGAATCAGCCATACGCCATTCGCTCTGCTCTTCGGACGAGATACGCTGTCCAGGAAGCGGCGTCACGATACGGAAACGGACCTCGTCGACGTGCGTCTCGGCGGAGGTGCGTTCGCCGGCAAATAACCCGCACCGATACAGGCCCGGCGCCCATCCGGAGGGCGGCGGCGATAACGTGAAGAAACCCGACAGATCGCTCATGGCCATGACGACATGGTCCTGCGACACGGCTCGTTGATCGGCGCTCACCTCCGGCGTCTCCATGAAACATTGTGCGGCGAGCGGAACCGCGTCGTACGAGGCGCCGACCAGCCCGAAGACGAGATAGATCTCCTGCTGGGACATCGGAAAGCTGTCGCCGGGGTTCAACGGAATGAACTCGTGGGCGCCGGTCGGAAAATCGTCGCGCATCACTTTTCCCGCCGGGATGACGAATCGAAACCAACTGATGTCGGCGTCCTTGCCGGCGAGCGATGTTCGGTGGTCCAGCGATTTCTGGGGCCGCATCCGTTCTAGCGCCTTCGCATACAACTCTTCCTCGGATGGAGGCTGGACGTTGGCTCGCTCGGCAGAAGCTCTCGCCGAGGCTTCCGCCATGGAGGCCGCCAGGTCCGGCACATGCGGGCGCACCTTATCGAGCCACCGGGTCAGTTTGTTTTTGTCGAGGACTTTCGTATCGGGCGGCAGTGCCACGCCCTTGTTGGCCTGTTCGAATGCAACAGCCTCGTCATACAGGGTTTGAAAATGAACGAAGGCATCCTCCCACCGCTCCAACTCCACCAGGCATTGACCCATGCGAAACACCGTGTCTGAATATTGGTCGTTGCTGGGATCCAAATTGGAGACGCCGCGGAAGACGGTGAGCGCGTCCTTGCATCGCCCGAGCTGCATCAGCGTCAGTCCGAGTTGATGCGTCGCGGACGGATCTCTCGGATTCAGTTCCAGCAGTTTGCGGTACATCGGTTCCGCTTCCGCATAACGGCCCGCCTCGAACGCGCGCCAGGCATCCGCCCGCATGAGCGCCCATTCCTTCAATTCAGCCGGGTCGATGTCCTCCGGGGTAAGTTGGATGTCGAATCGCCGGCCGCGGTCCTGTGTCGACCCATGGATTGCGGCGGAAAAATTCTTGGCGGGCAGTTCCAGCGGAGAGCCTGGAGCCACATGCTTCAGCACAAATTCCACGTCGCGATCCGCGCCCTCGTAATCCAACAGGTCGAAACGGGCCCGAGCGATGGCCAGACGCCAACTGAGCAGATCCGGCGCCAGCGCGACGGCCTTCTTGTACCATTCGAGCGATTCCTCGAGACGATCGACCTTCCGCAGTTCCTGGGCCAGTCGGAGAGGGACCAGCGGGTTTCGCTGATCCAATTGAGCGATGCGCTGCAGTTCCGCGATGGCGTCCCTCTCTTGTCCCGAACGCACCAGCACGCTCCACTTGGCCCATCGGACATCCAGGGCGGCCGATTCCCTGGCCAGAATGGAATCATAGGCTTGAACGGCTTCCTGCGGCCGGCGTGACGCGGTGAGAATATCGCCGCGCAGCTTGCCAAGCGCGGGCGCCTCCTCTTTGTCGTCCTCTGCCCATTCATCGAGGATTTCCAACGCGCGGTTGGTGGCGCCGGTCTCCCATGCCGCTTTCGCCTCCTCCAGCACGCCTTGCTCGGACGACGGCTCCGCCGCCGCACAGGGAGCCCATGTAGCGCCGGTCACGACGCAGAGTCCCGAGAGGAGAAGAGAAAAAATTATGCTTGGTCCGGTGTTCCGACGCATACGTCAACGATCGTCCGATTTCATGGAGCAGATGCGCAATCGAGGCTCAGTGTACCAGGAATAGGTGAAATCGGGGAATCATCCCGCGCGCGGCCTCTCTGTCAGAGACACAAGAGCGCACAAGGATTCGCGGTTGCCTCCTCCGCCGCAAGGATGTGTAGAATAGAGGACCGACGCCTTGAGCCGTTCAATCGCGTGAGAGGGAACCATGAGCTTCTTGAATTGGTATCAGCCTAGGAGGGCGGCATTGAAAATGCCGTGGGTCATCTGCGCGGTTTGCGGTATGAGCGCGGCATCGGTACTCACCATGTTATCTCCTGTCGGAGCGAGCCATCAGGAAGGCCACGAGCGACATGCAGAAGACAATCGTCATGAGACGCTCGGCTCGGGACACCCGGTGCCCGGCGCCTCATTTCAGGTTTACATGGAGCAACAGCCTGAAAAAACCATCAACAGAACCGTCAATGACGAGGATGCGCAAGCCGCGGTGAATACCGTAATCGAGGCGTTGAGCTTTATGATCCAACATCGCGCGGACTATCCGCGATTCGACGAAGCGGTGGCGAAGCAGGCGCTCGAAAAGGTCGTCATCGAACCGACCGTGGTCAACCAGGAGGGAAAGGAATTTCCGTTCCTGGTCGCGCGAACGAAAGAGCCTGGCCGGGTGAAATTGCTGATCAGCGCCTCGGCGTTGCAACGCAACGGGCAGCTCGGCCACCCGGAGACGCTGGTTCCCGTGTTGGCAAGAGAATTTCAGTGGGTCGTCAGCAAGGCCGATACGTCTCCCAAACCGAAGAGCCGGTCCATCGAACGGGATCTCGTCCATGCTCCCATCCATTCGGATGCGGAGATTCTTAGTATGTCTGGGGACGAACGGGCGCGCACGCTGCAACACTTGTTCGGAACCTATCTCACGACGGTGGATGATCAGCGGAGCCTGGTACAGCAACCATATTACGAAACCGGGACGACCCGGTTGCTCCAGCCCGAGCAACCGGATTCCACGGTGAAGTTCTACGATATCCGGGTTCGCGAGGCGCTGAAGAAAATCGTACAAGACCCGTATTTCCAGGAGCGCATGACCAGAGCCGTGAGAAGCCTGCTCAACGGCAAGGTGTGGAACATTGCGTTCGTGAAGGTCGATCAGCGTGATTGGGCGACCAGGACGAGGGTGGCGCCGGAAGACCAAGCGGTTGTCGTCGGGACATCCGGGCTCAGAGTTCAACCCGCCAAGATTCTGATCAACACGTATCGGACCGCGTCACCGGATGATCCCTTTTACCCCGACACGAAGGGATTGCCGATGGGTGCCTTGTCCGCAGACCAACTCGCCCGCGTGATCGCCGCGGAAATCGAGCAGAACATCATCGAAAAATCCATGACGGGACATGTGGCGCAGGACGCGATGACCGCACCCAAATGACGGCGTCCGATACGGTCCTGTCCGGATTAAGGAAGCGGGAGGCGGTTGGCCTCCCGCCGGTATTGGTGCAGATCAAGCAGGCGGCAACAGCAGGTAGGCTGCGACGGCCAGAATGGGCGCGCCGATATACAGGGCCGTCTTGCCGAAGGTGTCGTAGAGCCCATACGACAACACCACCCACATGAGCGTGTAATACATCATGCCGATGCCCCGATAACCGCCGCCGGCTCCCTCCGCCAGCGCAACGGTTGGCATCCATGCAACCATCGCCGAGAACACCGGTAGTACCAATCTGCTCATACTCCCCTCCTTCTCTCTTCTCTGTAGAAGTTGGCACGTTGAAAGTAGGAGCCTGCAGAAGGCGCAAACGCCCTCACGGCGCGATGCTTCCGTGAGGGCGGCATGGGGTACCGGAACGACTCGTCGGCGTGGAGAGGAACGCTACCCCGGTTCCATAGGCTGGCTTCTCGTTGAATAGAGCTGGATGATGCGCCTTCTCGACCGGCCTGTCAACGGGGCCATTCGGGATGCGGTCTCCGCGGGATTGAGCCAGGCGGCTCCTGTCAACGAGAATCCCGCGCAGCCGTTGTGTCGAATGGGACGCTTCGTCAACGCCATGGGCCAGGTACATTTTCAAACCGGGAGGTCATGATGATTCGCATCGTATTCGTGATGCCACTGATTATGTTCTTGCTTGTCACGGCCGGATGTATGGGGGAAGCCTCGCCCGTCATCGGCAGAATCTATACAGACGTGCAATACGGCATGTTTGCGACGACGGCGACCGATGCCTCGAAACGAGGAGAGTCCTGCGCCAAGTCTGTTCTGACCCTGTTTGCGACCGGTGATGCAACCGTCACGACCGCCAAGAACAAAGGAGGTATTACGCAAGTCGCGGCCGTCGAACATGCGTCCTTCAACCTGCTCGGTATCTACAGCAGTTGGTGCACGATCGTGAAAGGCAACTGAGCGTCACAGTTCTTTGGACCAAAAAACGAAGAAGCCATGCCGGCCAGGGAGCGGCGGCCCGCCGCCGTGATCGCTGTAGATACCGAAGTTGTAACTGTAGTTGATCTCGATCTGCGAGCGCCACGGCGCGCCGCTGATCACCCCGCTTCCAAGCGCCGGCATCGAATTCATCTTGTACGCAATCGACCCATCCGGTTGGAATCGGGGCTGCTCCACGATGCCCCACGAGCCTCGGACGTAGGGATACAGAAAGAACAGCGCCTGGTACCGGTACTCGAGATGTCCGATGCCGTATTGCCGGGGAAACAATTCGTTGAACGCGACGCTCGGGAGCATGGGAAGGGAGAGGGCCTCCCATTCATAGCCGGTCGGCCGGCCGGGAAGCCGAAAGGCTGAAAAACGGTCGAGGTGTTGTCCGATGCCGCCGTATAACGACATGATGAGACGGTGACGGTCGCTGTCGATGAACGGAACGGGCGTCGCGGCGACCGCAAACACGCTGCCCATGAGATATTGGCGTTCCTGTTGTGCGTCCGGCGAAGGGAAGGCCACGCCGCCCCATTGGTGCCACGTCGCCCGATGGCCGAACAGGAAGTCACCGCCGAACGCATAGCCCCGGTGAGGAAGCTCCATGATGTTGCGTTCCAATGCATCGGTGCGAAGCCGCGCGTGGACGCGGCCTTCGTAGGTATCGGACGGGACGACGAAGTCGGGCGATGTATGGCGGGTCCGCTGGAACCAGCGATAACCCGGCTCGTAGGTCAGCGATATTTCGAGCGCATTGTCCTGGTGCCCGGGGTGCAGCAATCGGCGATACGCGAGGCCGAAGCCGGCAAACAGATAGTTCCATTCCACTTCGACGGCGCGGATAATTTGCCCTTCGACATACTCCGACCGGCCAACCGGAATGATCATATTGTTGAAGGTGAGTCGGACTTCCCATCCGCTCGTCGCCCTGGTGCCGGCGTTCATGGCCACGTCGTTCACCAGGCCGGAGAATGTGCCACGAAACCGTTTGGAGAGATCGTCGGAATGCCGCCAGACGTAAAAGGCGCCGAACGGCAGCACCTGATAAAAACTCGGACCGTCGGGAAGGTATTGCACGCCGAAGCTCGCGGCCGTGACGGTACGGCGATCACGCGGCGGGACGGTGACCGGCTCTCCCATGACTTCGGTATGGAACTCTTCGCCGGCCAGGGGCGTTTCTTTTTCTTCGGCCCAAACGAGGGACGCGAGACCGAGAACGAGCCACCAGGCCAAACAGGCTGCGACACGGAGCACAAGGACAGCGTCGAACGGGAAAGGGATGCGGGGGCTGGATCGCTCGTTCGCGAACAACGGAATCATCGCATGCGACTATGGCTCCGGTGGGCCGGCTGTCACCTCAAGGGGCTTGCCTAGCATGAGAGTATTGGGCGCTGGGATGGGACTAGGGATCGCCCTAGGGCCTGGGAGAGAACGCCGCCTTGATCTTCGCCGGGCCGCAGCGTAGGGTCTCCGCCGGAGGAGCCCCACGAATGATCGGTTCACACCGTAGCGGCCTCGCCGCCATCGCGATCTTCAAACTGGCCAAAGGCTTGCTGCTCCTGTCGGCCGGCTTTGGTCTTCTGAGATTGCTGCACGCAGAAATTGCAACGCTCTTTGCCCAGTTGCTTGAAGCGCTTCACGTGAGCGCCGATTCACGCATGATCCACGCCTTGATTCTCAAAGTCGATCAACTGCAGCCACACACCGTGCTGCTCGCCGGTCTGATCGGGTTGAGCTATGGGGCGATGCTGTTGGTGGAAGGAATCGGTCTCTGGTGGGAACGGTCCTGGGCGGCCTATCTCACGGTGGCATCGACCAGTCTTCTGCTGCCGTTCGAGTTGTATGAACTCGTTGAACGAATCACGCTGCTGCGCCTGGCTCTCTTCCTGGTCAATGTGGCCATCGTCTGGTACCTCATCGTGCAATTGAGGCGGCATACGTTGGGAAACCGTGCCTCCGACGCCGATCGCTCCACGGCTTCTGTGCCGTAGACTCAGAGCGGCACGTTTCGCATTGTCCGCTTATCGCGTCTCCGCCCTGTCTAGAGTCATGGAATCATAGCCGACGGCGGAAGACAACGGTTCAGCGGATCGGTCGATGATAGTACACTGCGCGACCGGTCAGCATGTTCGACATCATTCTGTTCCAACCGGAAATCCCGCCGAACACCGGCAACATTATTCGACTCTGTGCCAACACCGGCGCGCGGTTGCATCTCGTCGAGCCGCTGGGATTCAGCCTGGAAGACAAACAACTGGTGCGGGCCGGATTGGATTATCACGAATTCGCCTCGCTCGCAGTCTACACCGGTTGGGCCGACTGTGCCGCTCGTTTCAGCGGCCGCCGGATCTTCGCGGTCTCAACCAAAGGTCAGCAACGCTATGATGAAACCCGATACAGGCCGGACGACGTCTTTCTGTTCGGGCCGGAAAGCCGCGGTCTACCGGTCGACGTGCTCGGAGAGATCCCGGCACCGCAGCGCGTGCGGCTCCCAATGGTGACTCGCAGCCGCAGTCTCAATCTCTCCAACTGCGTGGCTGTGGTGCTGTATGAGGCGTGGAGGCAGTGCTCGTTCTGCGGCGGCGAATAGCGAGTTGTTGAAAAAGCCTTCTCAACCACTCGCCCCAGCGCGCCGAGACACGCTCGTCACCGAACAGCCATCAGCTATCAGCCATCAGCTATCAGCCATCAGCTATTAGCTCTTCTTCACGCGTGATGCATCACGGCGCATAATTCAACATTCGCGCGTCCGTAAGCTGGTAGGAGCCGCGCGCTGCGATGGGATACAGCGAGAAGATGGGCGTGTTGGCCGGGATAAGCGCTGTGGAGACCTCGGGCAGCAATTGCAGATGCATATTGACGAAATTGAAGCTGAGTCCCTGCTGCCATGGTTGTCGCCCCATGCCCGCGTAGGCGGCGATTTTCTCCGATGCATACGTTCTGGTCAGAAGTCCCGCGCCTCCTTCCAACCCGTACTCGTGCAAATCCGGCGCGCCTTGGACCAATAAGTTCACGGTGGCGGCGTCGAACCAGACTTTGATATTGCAAATGATTTGAACATACGGTCCCAGCGTCCCGGAGTGCTCCAAGAACGCCCATGGCAGCGCGACCTCGAAGGGCAGCTCCGGATCGACCGCTCGATGAACCGTGCCCAGGTCCCGTTCCTTGAGCGAAGAGACCGACACATACAGCAAGTTTGGATCGTCGAGAGGCACGTCCAACACCTGCCCGTCGTAATAGCTGCAGAGCCGACCCATTTCATACCGAAGCGGAAACGAGTAGCCGATCTTGGCGTACCAGATCCTCAAGCCCGCGTCCAACGGATCGTCCGGCAGCCGGCTGATCTTCAGGTCGAACGGCAGCATGACGTGCCAGGCGCCGGTGCGCGCGGCAACGAACGGCGCGCAGGCGCCGGGAAATTCCTTGTGCACCGCGGTCTGGTCCGGCTCGAACCGGCGAACGGGGCTCGTGAAATGCTGGGAGACCTTGGCTTCCTTGGTGAGGCGATATTTTGATTGATAGTACGCCGAGGCCCGCTGTTGCGCCGTCGTCAGAAAGTAATCGGGTAGGTCGGTTTCCACGACGATCTGTTGAATGGCTTGACCACGATCCGGAGCGGAGCGCTCCGGTCTCATCGCCGATGAGTAGAGATCCAGCTCCGCTTGAAGCCGCTGGATGTCCTGATGGAGTTGCCTCAGCAGATGCGGATCGAAAAAGCTCGTCTGGGGCAGAATCTCGGCGGCCTTCTGCAGGCAGTCCAGTTTGTGGGTGTACCGCTTGGGTTCGTCCGCGAAGACTTCGGCGACGGCCGTATAGAGCATGTACTGCTCTTCGGGGGTCAATCCGACTTTTGGGAACCCCGGGTCCTTCACGAAGGTGAACGCCAGTGGACCGAACGACTCAGCTTTTCTGATGTAGAGCGTCAAAAGGAAATTGTAGTGCGCCCGTGCGTCTTCCGGCGTCATGGTCGGGCAATTCTAGCGAGGCCGGTTTGAATTGAGCAAGGGCGAAAGAGGCTCGCGCCTCGTCACGAACCGTCATGAACAATGTGGGTTGTGGTATGCTGCGTCCGCCATGACGACGAACACGCTCCAGCATGAACTCGCGCTTGCCACGGCTCAACGGCGGACCTTCGCCATCATCAGCCATCCGGATGCGGGCAAGACCACGTTGACCGAGAAGCTGCTCCTGTATTCCGGGCTCATCCGGACGGCCGGTATGGTGCGTGGCCGCAAGGGCGGGAAAGTTACGGCTTCCGACTGGATGGGGATGGAGCAGGAACGTGGTATTTCAATCACCGCCTCCGCCATGCAGTTCCCGTATAAGGATGCGGTGGTGAACCTGCTCGATACGCCCGGCCACCAGGATTTCTCAGAAGACACCTACCGCACCCTGACGGCCGCCGACAGCGCGATTATGGTGATCGACGCGGCCAAAGGGGTGGAAGCCCAGACGCGCAAGTTGTTCGCGGTGTGCCGTATGCGCCGCATCCCCGTGCTCACACTCATCAACAAGATGGATCTGCCGGGACGTCTGCCGCTGGATTTGATGACCGAGGTCGAACAGGCACTCGATATTCACGCCAGCCCGATCAACTGGCCGATCGGCTCGGGAAGCAACTTTGTCGGCATCGTGACGCGCGCCGACGGCGAAGTGCAGCTCTTCAGCAGAACGGCCCATGGCGGCGCTACGAAAGTGGACGTCGACCGACTTCCGCTGGCGGCTCTCGATGCGGGGAGCCGCGTCTCTCAGGACACGATGGCGCAGGTGAAGCACGATTTGGAATTATTGGAAATCGCCGGCAATCCGTTCACTCGTGAGAGGTTTCTCCAAGGCGAGGTGACGCCGGTGTTCTTTGCCTCCGCGCTGACCAACTTCGGCATCGAAAGCTTCCTCGATTCATTCGTTCAGTTGGCTCCCTGTCCGGGAGCCAGGCTGGCCGACCGCGACCAGGGAGGGGAACTGACCGTCGATCCGATCGAGACGCCGTTCAGCGCCTATGTCTTCAAGCTCCAGGCGAACATGAACCCGAAACACCGGGACAGCACGGCGTTTCTCCGGGTCTGTTCCGGCCGATTCGAGCGTGACATGGTGGTCAAGCATCATCGGCTCAATCGTGAGGTGCGGCTGTCCAGACCGCACAGCATGGTGGCGCAGGAACGCAGCACTGTGGAGGAGGCCTTTCCCGGCGACATCATCGGCATCATCAATCCCGGGCTGTTCGCCATCGGCGATACCATCTCGGTGACCGGCGGCTTCAACTTCAAACCGTTGCCTCAATTTCAGCCGGAAATCTTCGCCCGCATCAGGCCCACCGACGTCGGCAAACGCAAGGCGTTCGACAAAGGTATGGAGCAGATGGCCCAAGAGGGCACGGTGCAGATCATGAGGACCTTGAACGAGATGGAATCGCTCGTCGCGGCGGTCGGACGGCTGCAGTTCGACGTCCTGCAGTACCGGTTGCGGCACGAATATCGCGTGGAGACCGTTCTCGATCAATTGCCCTACACCTGCAGCGCCTGGCTGGAGGGAGATCCGCAGACATTCAAGGCTCCCTCGGCCTCCATGATCGTGAAGGACCAGCGTGACCGCGTTGTGGTGTTGTTCGGCGATCAACTCATGAAGACCATCGCCAAAGACCGAAATCCCCAGCACATCTTGCGCGACATGGGATGAGCGAGCGGGGAGCGAATAGCAGATGGCTGATGGCCGATAGCAGGAGATGTCCTCTTCTTTGCTATTCGCTATCAGCCATTCGCCATCAGCTCCCCATTCACCGCTACGCCGATGGCAAGGCGAAATAGATGATCACTGCGATGATGGGAGCCCCGATATACAGGGCTCTCCTGCCGAACGAATCATAGAGTCCATAACTCAATACGACCCAGATCAATGTGTAGTAGATGGTGGCGATCCCGCGATAGCTGCCCGTCGGTCCTTCTTCCGCCCACGCCAAAGAGGGAAGCCAGCTCGCGAGCACGGTGACGAATGCAAATAGATAAGCCATGATGTTCCTCATGAATTGAGCCGCGGACGGCGGCTATTTCTTTTTGCCGATCGGCGCGCCTTGCTCCTCGATATGGAGGATCGTCCCCGACATCGAGTCGACGTGCACTTCCATAATCTTGTTGTCGGCGGTGGCGATTTCCACTTCCCAGACCGCTTTGTCGCGCTTCTTCTCCAATTCGGCCTCGACGACCTTGCCTGGGACCCGCTCGGTGGCTGACCTAATCGCCTGTTCAACGGTGACGGTCGCATGCTGCGACAGCGCGAGTTTTTGCTTGGTATCCGCTTTGGCCCAAGCCGTGCCTCCCATGAAGACCGATGCGGTGGCCAGAACCACGAGGAATCCGGTACGTCCCATAATGACCTCCTTTGGTGACGCCATCCTGGAACCGTTCGCCAGAACCATGCCATTGCGATGAAGGCTGCTGAGTCCGGCTACATGATGGCTCGATTTGGCATCGATCGACGCGACGTACCGCAGCGGACCGCTTCCACCGGTGAGACAATGTGTTCCGGTGAGCGCAAGCTGTCCATCCCGCGCGGTCAAACGGAACCGGATTCACATCCATGCTACATGGTATAAATCGAGGTCGGTGGCGTGATGGGTGAATCGGATACGGACAGTCGGGACCGATTAGCTCGCCAGCGCACGGAGATGGCGAATGAGCGCACGCTGTTGGCCTACATCAGGACCACACTGGGATTTTTTATTGTCGGTGTGCCGGCGGTCTGGTGGCTGGATCAACCCCATGTGCAACTGTTGGGAGGTCTCTCCCTCGTCGCGGGAGTACTTTGTCTGGTCGTCGGGATCTGGCGGTTCATCGCCGGCAGAAAACTGATCATGAGTGAACTCCGCTCGCGGAGCTGAACAGCAGGAATCGGCACACGCATCCAAGCCCAAATGGAGATTGAAGACGATGGCATTGACTGCGTACAACGATCGGGCGCTCCCTTCATTCATATATGGGACGGCCTGGAAGAAAGAAGCGACCACCGGATTGGTGGTGCAGGCCGTGGAGGCGGGCTTTACCGCCATCGATACCGCGAACCAATTGATTCATTACGAAGAGGCGCGGGTCGGCGAGGCGCTTCAGCATCTGTCGAAGAACGGCATGACGCGCGACAAGCTGTTCCTGCAGACGAAATTCACGCCGGTCAACGGCCAGGACCATCGGACGCCGTACGATGCGAAGGCCGATATCACCACGCAGGTGCAGCAGTCCTTCGCCAGCTCTCTGTCGCATCTCCATACGGATTATCTGGATTCGTACGTGTTGCACGGGCCCTATGCCCGACGCGGCCTCGCCGAGGAGGATTGGGAGGTCTGGGCGGCGATCGAAGCCCTGTACGAAGCCGGTGGCACGAAACTGATCGGCGTGAGCAACGTGTCGGCCGAACAGTTGGCGTTGTTGTGCGAGCGGACCGGGCATCGACCGATGATCGTTCAAAACCGCTGCTATGCGGCGTTCGGATGGGACCGGGAGGTGAGGGCCTTGTGCCGCGCTCACCGCATCGTCTATCAAGGCTTCTCGCTGTTGACTGCCAACCGACCGATCTTCGCCGATCCTGAAATCCGCGCGATCGCGCGCCGCCACGGCATGACGCTCGCTCAAGTGGTGTTCCGGTTCTCGATGCAGATCGGGATGTTGCCTCTGACCGGCACGACGAGCCGGCAGCACATGGAAGAGGATCTGCAGTCGGAACGATTCACCTTGAGCCAGGAAGAGGTGGAACGGATCGAAACGATCGGGATGTAATCACCACCTTCCCTGCAAAATTCTCTGCCGCCACACTGAGTCCGAATGGACCGGGTAAGTTGGCCTACTTCCGGTGTCATTTGGACTACCTGGCGAATCCGCCAGTAGCAGCCTTCCATTCCACTCGGTTACAAACGCTTAGAATGGAGGCTGGTGGGTGGTAGAAATCCTCTTGATCGATGACGAGTCTTCCGTGCGTGAGTTTTTTCGGTATGTCTTGGAAGAAGCCGGCTATGGGGTATCGGAAGCCTCCTCGGCGAAGGATGGCTTAAGCCTCTTGAAGACCCGCCCTGTCGACCTGGTGATTACGGATATTCTCATGCCCGATATGGATGGACTGGAGCTGACGTGGGTTTTGCACCATCAGTACCCGAGCCTGAAAGTCGTTGCGGTGTCGGGAGGGCAGCAGGAGTACGACTACTGTACCGTCGCACGTTTTTTCGGGGCCCATGAAACATTGATGAAACCGGTCGCGGTTCCGCGTTTGCTGGATGCAGTCAGCCGCTTGACCAGTCAGACCTGCTGAGTTCCTCCCTCCATTACTTTCCCTCAGCCTTCCCTTCTTCCCTTTTCGAGTCGGGACTGTTCAGTTTGAAGAAATTGCTCATCGAACCGTCCTTCTTGTGCTCTTGAAAGAGAAACACGAGGTTGCGTTGATCGAACGTCTCGAACCATTCGTCCCAGTCGATCTTCGTCAAACGCTTGCCGCCGTAACCGGGAAAGTCCATCCGCAGGACTCCCGCACTCTGTCCCCGCTTCGTCCCGCCGACGGTGGACGGCACCGCGCCCCGAGCTTCCGCCCACCGGCGGATGACGTCATGGTTGCGTGTCGCCAGCGACTGACCCTGCCGGTCCTCATGATCCTCCGGTGAATCGATCCACTTCGAGGACGCGGTGTGCTGCGATCCTCCGCTGGACTCCCGTTCGCGAGGGGAACGGCGTGGAGAGGAAACCTGAGATCGAGATCGCGAGCGCATCGACGTGCGGCTCTTGCGCTTCCTGTTGCGTCCGGCGGTCCGGGATCGTCCTGAACGAGCTGTTTTCGATGTACGTTTCATCTTGTGACTGGTGGCCATGGGGTCCTCCTTCTTTGCGTGCAGAATGGCGCTGCAAAAGGCACACCGACCAAGTCTTTTCCGGGACGCGGACCTGTCGCGGCGGCTGCCGGGCCAATGGCTCAGGATGTCGCACTGGATTGACAGCAGCCCTTGAGCCGGCGTTCCACCTCGTCCGTTCATCGAACGGCTTGTCCCTCATCAAAGACAAACTGTCTGCGAGATCTTGACTCGCAGCGTCACTCTGGTTAGCTTCGCCGCATGTCGGGCGCTGATCCGGGATGAGACCCGTCATTCAGGAAGAGCGGATGGGCTGCGGCATCGCGGCAGCCGCCGCCGTTGCCGGTGTGTCCTATGGTCAGGCCAAGCGGACGGCGGCATCGATGGGAATCCATGCCGCGGATCCCCGCCTGTGGTCGGATACCGCCTACGTTCGGCGGTTGTTGAGGAGATTGGGAAGCCAACCTGTTTCACGTACCAGGCGTTTCTCTGCCTGGCGGTCGCTCCCGCCGCTGGCCCTGCTCGCAATCAAATGGAGGCGGGAAGGACGAAGAGCATTTTGGCATTGGGTGGTGTTCGTCCGCGAAGGCGATCGGGAGTACGTGCTCGATTCGAAACAGTCCTTGAAGGCGCACCGCCGCACGGATTTCGGACGTATGAGACCCAAATGGTTCCTGCCGCTGCTGATTCCAGCGAGACTCTCGCGGGATGTTCAAAAAGGCCGTTGGTCTCACCCGCCCAACCCCGGCGCGCCGAGACGCGCCGTTCCACGGGCGGCCGCAGCGCAGAGGCGAGGAGGTACATACCAAGCTTCGCTTGAGCCGCTCGCTTCGATCACATGCGAGCGGATAGGTCCTTTGCCTCCAGTGTTTCCGTCCGGTCGAGCCTTTGAGCGACGCGAGAACGCCGCTGGCGGACTTTTTCAACATCCCGCTAGCGGCCGGCGGAGGCTTTCATCAGGCTGTCCGCCTGCGGCGGGAGAAATCCCTGATACCCGCGGTGGCGTTCGGCCAGTTCGAGCACTGAGAACGGTTGGCCGTCCACCATTTCCGGCGTCGTGAAGATCTGACGCAAACGCTCGCCCGGCTCTCCGACGATCTTTCCGGCAAAGACCACGCCTCGCCGTTTCAGTTGCGCGATGGCCTGTTCGATGTCTTGCACCCTCACGGCGATGTGGTGAAAGACCTGGTCGCCGAACTTGTCCACCCAACCGGGAATGATGCTCGTCCTTCCCCGATCGTCGGGATAGGCCTGATCGACGAACAAGGCCGGGTATCCCGTCTTTCGATAGACTTTGGCGTACCAGTCCTCGAACTCGATCGTTTCGTCGTAGACATAGCCCAGCGCGACAAACGGTTCGGCCCGGCGGTCGATGTCTTTGGTGCGCAGCGTCAGATGATCCATGACGGGCCAAAAGCCGGTTCCGACGTCGTCGAGCATGGTTTTCAGGGCCATCGCGGCACGGTTACGATCGAGATAGTCCGCTACCATCCGTTCCAGCACACGATCGAGTTCAGCATTGGGGTCCATCCTTCACCTCTTTAGAGGATGCCACCGTTTCAATTTTTGGGGCTGTCCCATGAAAGCTCGGGACAGGCACCGGCTTCGCCGGAGCCAGTTCCCGATGCTATGACCCGAATTTGATGCCTTGTGCCAACGGCAGCTCCGAGCCCCAATTCACCGTATTGGTCTGCCGGCGCATGTAGGCTTTCCATGAATCGGACCCGGCTTCGCGGCCGCCGCCCGTTTCCTTTTCTCCCCCGAACGCCCCGCCGATCTCCGCGCCCGACGTGCCGATGTTGAGATTCGCAATGCCGCAGTCGCTGCCAGCCGAGGAGAGAAACCGCTCGCCATGGCGGAGGTTGTTGGTAAACATGGCCGAAGACAGGCCCTGTGGGACGGCGTTGTGCATCTCGATCGCCTCGTCGATCGTTTGAAAAGCCATGACGTAGAGAATCGGCGCAAAGGTTTCCCGCTGCACGATGGGCCATTGCGGCTTGGCGCGGACAATCGTCGGTTCAACGAAGTACCCGGCGCGCTCCAGGACGCGCCCCCCGTAGAGAATTTCTCCGCCTTCCTTCTTAATGTCTTCGATGGCGGCTCGATACCCGTCCACCGCGGCTCGGTCGATGAGCGGGCCCATCAGGACTCCGGAATCCATAGGGTTGCCGATGTGCACCTGGCCGTAAGCTTTCACGAGGCGGCCGACGACGTCCTCGGCGAGGGCCTCGTGGACGAACAGTCGCCTCGTGGACGTGCACCGCTGGCCGGCCGTTCCGACGGCGCCGAAGACGATGGCCCGCACCGCGAGGTCGAGATCGGCCGTTTCGTCGACGATCACGGCATTGTTACCGCTCAGCTCGAGAATCGTCCGCCCCAGACGTTGCGCGACCACCCCGGCCACGTGACGCCCAACCGGCACCGATCCGGTAAACGAAATCAGCGGCAGGCGGCGATCCGCGACCATCGTTTCGGCCAGGGACGGTTCATCGGTGATGAAGAGCGAGAACACTCCCGGGTAGCCCTGTTGCTCCATCACCCGATTGCAGATGTGCTGGACGGCGATGGCGCAGAGAGGGGCCTTGGGCGACGGTTTCCAAATCACGGTGTCGCCTGCGACGGCGGCGAGAAACGCATTCCAAGCCCAGACGGCTACGGGAAAGTTGAAGGCAGTGATGACGCCGATCGGTCCCAGGGGATGCCACTGTTCGGCCATGCGGTGGGCGGGGCGCTCGGATTGCATCGTCGCGCCGTAGAGCATGCGGGATTGCCCCACGGCAAAATCCGCCATGTCGATCATTTCCTGCACTTCGCCGTCGCCCTCCGCCTTGATCTTGCCGACTTCCAGCGACACGAGCGTGCCCAATTGGTCCTTTTTTTCGCGGAGGGCCTGACCGATGAGCCGCACCATCTCGCCGCGTCTTGGAGCGGGGACCATGCGCCAGCGATGAAAGGTGTGCAGCGACTCGCTCACGATGCGCTCATAGTCTTCGGTGGAGCAGGGTTGTACCCCGGCGATCGTCTCTCCTGTGGCCGGATTCAGGGACTGGAGGAGGGGAGCGGTTCCCTGCCCGGACCACCAACCGCCGGTACTCCCGCCCGGATTGGTTCCCTGGATGCCGAGCTCTCTCAGGATGTCCTGTGCGGGACTCATCGGAAATAGGCTCCAAAATCGTCGGTCAGGAAGTCATGCAACGGGATCGATTCTTGCGCCACGAATCCATGATACGCCTCCGGCCGACTAAGGACGAGATGGGCGACGCAGCAGACGCTGGATGCCGTCGTCACTTGGATGGCGGACCAGAGCTTGCCCTTGATGCGTTGCGGATAGATTTTCTTCACGTAGTTCTCCTCGAAAAACCCGCCGAGCTTCGTGCCGGTCACCGACGCGTAGATCAGGACCACGTCCTGCAACGTTTGAGGGATCGCATGCTCGAGCACCCGTTTGAGCGTGTCGCGATCTTCGTTGAGCCTCAGATCCTTCATCAGGAGTTGAATTTTTTCGCAGTGGCCGGGATAACGAAGGGTCTTGTAGTTCATCGTGCGGACTTTTCCCGCGTAACT
>DATFDJ010000155.1:0-8948 GCA_035252115.1 Nitrospira sp.
GCGCCTACAGTTTCGAACTTAGCTGCCCGAGCTCGTAAGGCTGTGACCAATCCATCTATAGCGGACACCCACTCCGTTCTTTTTTGGATCGACAAATATCACCAACAAGCTATGATGATCCGTGCTGTTCAACCGATCTCCCTGATCTCCTTCGCGGCTCCGAGATAGCTGCATTCCAATCTTCAAATAAGGGGTTTCATGCCCCATTCAGTCCTCACTACGTTGCGTTTCTTGGAGTTCCGGGTGTGATGCCCAGAGATCAGGCCCCTTGTAGTGCTTCGAGAGATTCTCTAGAAACTGCCGCGTATCCTGATGGGCTCGGTATTGGACCAGTTCGCCGTTCTCTTCAACGACGATCGCTTTAGACATTATCTTTTGCAACACTCGCATATCGTCCCTCGTCGTTGGTTCTACTCGAAGGACTGCGCCATCCCAAGAGAAAGAGCCCACTTCCATCCTCTCACCGTGAGCTGTCCGATGAATTTTGACCACCATGGTTCCCATTCTTCTAAAAGAGCGACAGTAGTCCCATATTTCTCGGCGATGGACATGTCGCCTTACGTACATTGTCTATGGCTAATCAGCACTTGGGAGGAAAGCCTTTCCCCTTTACAGTCCCTCGAACCATGGCGAGCGCTTCGGCCTATCCCTCCACCAAGGAGTCACTATGCAGGAAGAATTTCCAAACCATGTGTGGGTCATCGTCGAACTGGCCGGCGAGCGGCCCCGGTTCACTATTTCCGAGCAGGACCCAGATGGAGCTCCCGGTTCTGCCGGTTCCGAGACCTCCCGCACGCCGACGCACCTCGATATTATCTGCGGGAGTGAAGCGACCCTGTTCGAGGCGCTGACCTCCCTCGGCTTTCTTCCTCCTCCCGCGGCCTACTTTCGCCCCACGCCTGAAGAGCACCAAGCAGGCGGCACGATCGTCAGAAGAATTCCCCCACCCGCCTGAGCGTGATCTCGATGAAGTCCCCGCGATATCTGGCTGTCTCGCCACACGTGAGCACGGCACGTCGCTGAGAATAGTCCGATCCGTTCCGGACCCGTATGCCAATAGATTGAGACTGTCCAGATTTGACAGGCATGAATCGTTTCTGTAAACCCACCGGAGAGGTCTTCGGGAATCCTGCACCCGCTAAAACGCCAAGGAGGGGCAAATGGGAGCCGGTCAGCATTTTTGTGAGGCCTGCGACGAGCCGCATTACAGCACCCTGTGGTTCTACCGTGACGTCGATTCAGAGAGCCGCTGCTGGCGGTGTGTGAAGGGATTTTTTGGCCTCACGATTCTTGAACGGGTACGCTGGCAGGAGGCGCATATCCCCGCGCGGTCCGGCATGTCATCTGGGCATCCCGGCTAGTGGCGATCCATCTCACTGTCGCTACTTTCATTACCGTCTGACGAGCAGAACGCCCCTGCTCACCGTCCTGATCCCCGCGCAACCGGCTTTCGCGCTGTGCGAGACTTCTCGCCGTCAGAGCTTGTTGTGGTCACCGCAGCGACGACCACTGCACTCCTTACTGCACTGGCACGGCCGGCGACGAAAGCCGCCCCGTCAATGCTTTATAGGCCTCCTGCACAGAGTCCACGGGGATGACCTGCGTCACCGAATTCACGACAAGGTCCCTTTGACGATCCACCACACTCTCGTTCGGGACGAGGACGGCACGCATCCGTGCTTCAGTCGCCACACTGACTTTGGATGTAATTCCACTCACCGTGCCAATGCGACCCTGCGCCGTAATCGTCCCGGTCATCACAATATCGCTCTCGACGGGATCGCCTTGCACCAACGCGGCCACAGTCAACCCCACGATGGCCGATAAGCTATCGCCATCGACCAGGATTCCTCGATACGGGACGGCCAGGGTGACAGTCCACGAATCGGGGTCTAGGGCCAGAGTCTGCGCGACATGATAGATCGCCCGCTCGATGGACTGTTGAGCCATGGAGGAGAACCGACCGGGATGCTCTTGAAACACAATCTGCAGCCCGGCTTCATCGGATCGTGTTTCGACGGACACGACGAGATGCAGCATCACGCCCGGGTTATCTTGGGTCGTCGTCACCGCAAGAACCGGGATGATCTCTTCACGCCGGACGGCGGCATCAGCAGGCAAGGCAGCAGAGCCGACGACAAGAAGCTCGAAGAGCGTCAGGCCGATGGATAGGATCAACACCGCAGTCAGTGACGGCAGCCGTCTCTGACTGCTGTCGGAACAGCCTGGTGTCATTGACGTTCCCTCGCCGACGGTGGAGCACCGGGTTCCAGCATCGCCCGCATGCGTCGACCCGTGTCAATGAAGGCGACGAGATAGCGAAGTCGCTCTTGTTGCAAAGGGGTCATCCGGATAAATTCCATCCCACACTGCTGTCCCTCACTCCATCGCACCACGGCCAGCTCGATCGATAACAAATAGTCATCGATATAACAGTGCACGTCCAAGCGGAAGTAGTCCAGCGACCTCGGGACGCACATTGAGTTCGTCATGCGGCAGCCGCCCGTCGAGAGATCGATCACCGTCCCTTTCACCATCAGTTCGTCGGTGGCATAGCGGCACGGCAGCTCCACCGGGTACCGCACAGACTTTCGTCGCTGGTTGGAGCCGGTACTCCGAGCCGGCCGCTCCCGTTCACCATCGGATAACAGATGGTCATCCATGTCTTACCTCCTGTGGCGGAAGACCGTACCATCGCTTTCTTCCGCACCGTGCAGCACATGGCATCATCAGGCCCTGCGGCGATGGCGAACCGCACTGAAAAAACCATAACAGCAAAACCACGCGCTGTCTGGTGAACAATGTCTCCATTTATGTTCCTATGGACCAGGGATAAATGTTCCTAGCGTTCCGCAGCCGGAGAAACACGCTCGTTGCATGCGATCGACCTTTGACATGGAGTTTCTTGTAGACGCGGTGCAAATAGTTCCGCACGGTCTTGTCGCTGAGTCCCATCTCCTCCGCAATTTCCTTATTCGTCATGCCTTCGGCCACCAGCGTTAAGACCCGCCGTTCTTGTGGACTGACCGGAGGGACGACTGTGTCCGCCGAGCTGTAGCGAGACAGACGACCGAGAATCCGATCGGTCACAGACGGCGTCAGGAGAGTCTCCCCATGTGCGGCCTTTTTAATCGCAGTCAGCAACTCCTCCCGACTGACATGTTTTAATAGATACCCGGCAGCACCGGTGAACATGGCCTCCACGGCCGACGCTTCGTCCGGATAGGAGGTGACGAATAAAATTTTCGTCTTGGGATAGGCCGCGCAAATATGGCGACAGGCGAGGACCCCATTGCCGTCTGGCAGCCCAATATCCATCAGCAGGATTTGAGGCCGATGACGGGCCAGCGCCTCTCGCGCCCCTTGAAGCGTGTCAACCTCTGCGACGATGTGAATGCCGGGATCGTCCAACATCGCCTTGAAGCCAAGCCGGAGAATCGGATGATCGTCGACGATGAGCACGGTGATAGGTTGGATGCCAGATGGCGCCATATCAACCACCCCTTGATTATGGAATGAAGACTCGGCTCGTTGCACCGTCAGCACCCGAGTGAGGTGTGCGAAGGAGCAAGGGCCCTGGGAGAGCATGGAAGGCGAGCCTGCGAGAGGCATTCCTGGTGATGATTCCTGAAGAATCAATGGTTCCTAAAGTATCAGATGACCGTCCACCACAGAAGCGTGTGTCATTTCACCTCACGCACCGCACCGTCTGCCGACCCCTTCTTCGCACGCGCATGCTTCCAGGTGGTGAGGGCCAGTTGGACGATGAGCAGATGATTGTCAATGAAGTGTTGATCCTCACTCGTCAGATGCTTCTGCTCTTTCAGATACGTCACGAGTTGCTCAGTATACTTTCCGTAGAGCGCGATGACCTTGTTTCGAGGCGCCATAAGGATGTCGGCTCTAGATCGTGTCGGCGTTTGCACGCGTGAGCGTTATAGACGAATCGCGAGATTTGTCTATCAGCATTCGCCTACAATCGTGTAGGCCTGTCGGACTCTAGGACAACTACCAAGCATTGCGGAGAGGAACTCACTCAGCACGAGCACGAGGCGGGTACGGAATGGATGGAGACACCATCTTCACGATCGCATTTCACCGCAGAGTCGGCGACACCGGATATCGAGAACGGAAGCAGTCCCAGGTCACGTGTTCCCATGACGCACGACGAGCCACACTCTTATCGCGTGGATTCTCCATGACCGTGGACCATATGCAAAAGGTCCAAAGACATTTGTTCGAACACTGCTCGTTCCTCGTTCGTGAGCACGAGGCCCTCGACTCATCGCCAAGGCAAGCCCTTACCGGCCCGGAGGAAACGAAGGATTTGCAGATTGAGTGTCGCCATGCCAGCCTCCTCATTCCTAGATCGAACGGGTCTCGTCCCACGGCGATTACCGGTGCTTCGATGCCGAATAGGTCTTAAGATGCCAGTTATGCCCACTTGATTCGCCGAGAGTATCCTTGGAGCGCCGCATCGACGCCTCGTCGGGTAGATATTGAGCCATGAATCGGTCAAGCAGCTGTCGTTGCGATTCCTCCATCTTGATGAATTCGACCCCGAACTGCCGGCCCCGGGTCCAACGAACCACGGCGAGTGGGATGGACAACGCCGATTGGAGACCCGGCAGACACATTTTCAGCTGGAGCGCCTGTCCTTTGTGCATGGTCACCGGACTGTCAATCATACAGCCCGGAATCGTCACGTCCAAGACACGCCCGTGACCGAGCTGCCCATCCACGATAAACATCACCGGCACTTTGATAGGAATCCGAGTCTGATAGCGTGGTTTCATAGGTCCTCCTTGTCACGGCTTGATGACGGCGTGTGTGGAAGGGTGTTCTTCACCAGGAGATTCATCTCGATGCGGGCCCCACACGTCCTGCAAAGGTAATGGTCCGTCCGGGCCCCCGCAAACGATTCCTCGGGGCTCAGTTCGGGATGGGCACAATGCGGTGTCCCCCTCGCTTTCCACGCTTCACGGAGCATGAGTCCGGTTGCGTCCTTCATGTCCAACGCCCCAATTGTAGCTCGATCATGAGAAACGGCTCTGGTCCACCGTCTTTCGACTCCAATGGCTCCAAGAGCCACTGAGCGAGCATCTGACGGAGCTCTTCGAGCGACTGGAGTAGCTGCATCTCCGCCTCGGCCGTGCTCAGTCGTCTTGCATTTCGCGTCATATGGTAGCTTTCAGGATGCAACGGAGCGCGTTCTCCCGTCCACCCTAAGTCAGCATGTCTTGTTGAAACTCAAGCCTCGCGACGCGTTCCTCATGATGTCGCATCTCCACGTATGAAGACGCTATCCGACCCAAGTGGAGCGTGCAGACGACGGCCCCGCGCACGTATATCCCTGACCGATGCCGCGAACCACTAGCATAGGACCCCTTGGATACTGACGAGTGGTCTGATGGCAACTTCGTAGACCAGTCTGCTTTGTTCACGTGGCCCCCTGCTACGGCGAGATGCTCATCATGGGGACCAGGGTCACCGGAGGACGGATCTTTGTCCCTGTACCCTCCGTGTCTCGATCAATCGCCTTGAGGGCGTCCAGTTGTGACCGCAGCTCGTCAATTCGCCGGTCACGCTCTCGAACTTGCTTGCGGAGCGCCTGCACGCTGTCTGGTTGCCCCGCCACCATGTCCGACGTCATTGTCCGTGAACGGCTTCGTTCGCGGTTCGTGCGCTCGGCGAGTTGGACCTCCATCCAGTCACGGACCAACCGCAGCGCCACGTCTCGCCAAGACCCCCGTAGTTCAGCGTTGGCGGTCGCCTGGAGCTGTTCATCACTCAACCATTGGAGCCAGAGCTTGCTTGACGCGGCCCAAGGACTCGACGGGTCCTCGGCCAGTACGCGTCGGAATGAGGCCGTTGCGGCCCCCCGGTTTTCAAACAGACTCGTCATGCCTCTCTCAAAATGCACCCGGGCACAGACCGACGGTCCCGTACAGTGAAGCGCCCTCTGCTCCAGGTCCGGCACCAACTTTTCGAGTCGTGCGGTGTCGTCAGGTGTCGGCACAAACAAGGCAGTGGCCGGGGCAGGTGAGGAGGTGCTCAGGGCGCTACACCCATACCAGGCGCTGAAGAGCACCCATCCTCCGATGAACTGCATGCTACGACTCCTCATGTGCGATCTCCTTGTTCGAGGGGGCTATGGCCTGCGAGGAAGCACCTCATTAAGTGCTGCTCCATCCGTTGATAGTCGCGGTCGATTAATCTAGAAAAGTTAACGCCAAAAACTTCCCCCCGATCCATCGAACTCGGCCGCAGATGATCTGCGGCGGTGCCTCAGTCAACCGCTCGAACATCAGCAAAATCTGGCTGCCGACAATCGGAGAACTGGTGCCGCGAATGCGACAGCCGGTCGCGCCGAAATCTTTGATGGACCCTTCCGCGGTGTAGATGAAGTCGTGCCCTTGCTTGGTATAGCTGACGCGACAGTAGAGGCCCCCGAGACGTACCGTACCGCGCGACTCGAACAGCGATAAGCAAAGTTCACCAGCATCGGACATCGTTACATATATATCCTAGTGTCAATATGCACCGTAGTAGCGTGTCGAGTTCTAAGGTACCACCCGGGATCACGGTCGCCTTCCCCGAAAGCAGGGACCTGAAACCCCTCAGAAGAGGGATTCGACCTTGATTCTTCGACAAACAGCCCCCGGGAACCCTAATCATTTAGTCGGTTGTTCCCACTCATACTCCCCTGGGCCAAGGCGAGATCGTGCTTCGTAGAAACGCGATGGGCGAAGATGCCCAAATAGCCAAGGAAAAGCAGTGCTGAGCTTCCAGGAAGAAGACGTGTCACACAGGGCTTGGCTCCTGCTCAGCTCTCGGATAGAGCCGAACGTCATGGAGCCGGGTGGCCTGTATCGAAAGTAATACCATCATTCCATGCCAGCATTTCTCTCTTGTTCCTCTTAGTAAGTCCTTTCTAAAATTGTCGCCAGAGGCACATAGAAGTGCAAACGAGAACAGCACATGGCAAAGCGTGTCCAAGATCACGAGGACGCGATTGAGCAAACCACCTCGACCGAGGGGACATGGGTCGAGTCGAGCCGCGGGATACGGAGCGCGGCTCAATGCAGGATTAGTGTTTCTCACGCACAGACGCAATCAAGGCAGCACACTGTACTCCGAGACGTGGGAGGTGATGATGGCAAAGGCTACGTCCGAGAGCGATCTCAGACAACAGCTCCAGCTCAAGAGAGCTGTGCTAGAATTTTTGAAGCAGAACGGAAGAACCAATTATCAACTTTTGCATACACATTTCGACCAGGGATCAGGGAATCTTCAACCCGTCCTCCAGGATCTGACACAATCGCAGTATATTCGCATCGGAGAAGATGACATGACGGCACTTACACAGGCAGGATTACAATTGCTGTATGACAGCGGTTATTGGCGGTAATCGTAATATAGCTAACGGTGTCAAGTTTCCGTGCTCTCCTTCGTTAAAGGCTGAATCTTTCGAGTGCCTCTCCGCGGCAAAGAAACACTAAGGCAGTCTGACCGGATTGTACCTCCAAAGATCAGCAGGTACGCTCCCTTGTCATTATCGACGGTTCACACGCGCTCAACGTGTTTATCACACGCAGCAATGATCTCTTTCAGCGGATGAACAGATGAATATGACGAAGCCGAGATATTAACGGAGGTGAACTGGTGATGGTAACTTCTCAACCGTAGCTGCTCAAGTGCAGACCTACAGCCTGAAGACAATGAAGGGACTTTGAGCCCACCAAGTGGAGGAATGAATGCCAATTCTGCACATTATGGGGGATTTTATGGATAAGGGCAGAGAACTCTATCAGCGCATGCGCTCGTCCGATGGCGCAACGATCTCCATGGGAGATCTTCTTCTCCTGAGAGAGCAATTACACCTTCTGGACATTGAAGCCGTGAATCTTCTGAACAACAAGAAGAAGAAAAAGGAGCCTAACTAACCAGCTACTGCTGATGAGCCGTATGGGAGGCAATTCAGGAATTCTTCGAAACGGAACACTTAATCTTGAGTCTTCGGCAGCTCGCAGACAAGGTAAGACGAGGGTATCCGGACTCCGACGCCTTGAGGCGTGTCGAGTCCTCTTGTGACCGATTTTGTGACCAGCGTAGGTCAGAACAAGGTAGAAAGGACGGGAAAGCATAGAACCAATGGAATACTCCAAGTCATCAATCCTGTTAGCTAAATCGGGGAAACCATTGAAATAGCGAACCTTCTAAAACCTGCCAATTGATCCCTCTAACCAGGAGACCATATGGAAGCCGGTCAGCACTTTTGTGATGCTTGCCAAGAGGCGCATTACAGTACCATCTATCGTGACCTAGGCTCCGAGAACCGTCACTGGCGGTGCGTGATCGGGTTCTTTGCCCTCACCACGCTTGAACGAGCAGCCTGGCAGGAAGCCGCATATCTCTTACGGTCCGACACGTGATCTAGAAACCCTTCGGGGAGCTCCAGACCGATCTTGCTTAGAACATACGATGCATCATTCGTGCTCAGTCGGCCAAACGCAGATTGACTGAACCCTGCATTTTATTTCGACGTTGGTTGTCCCGCCCAGCCGGTCTTCGAGGCGAATCCTTTCCCATAGGTATCGAATAACTGAAAAAACTGGTACGCTTTACAATCCGTCAATACCTCACGGCTTTCCTTCAAGTACCGGTCGAAAGAATACTCGAACTTCACGCCTTGGCCGCCAAAGAGCGTCACGACCCGGCGCTTCGGATCAATCGCACTCTCTTGGTGGAATATATATCGATAATAAGGACTTTCCGGGCCGCCGATGTATTCGAGGAACTGCGCCCAGGTCGGCGCCTTGTCCATTGAGAGCCGCTGTTTAATGTTGACGCGCTTCACTGGTCCAAACTTCTCGAAAAAGTCTTTGAACATATTGTCCTGCCAATGGTGTTCATCTGCGATGTGATGGATGGCATGGTCAAAGGAC
>DATFDJ010000156.1:0-33130 GCA_035252115.1 Nitrospira sp.
GGCGTTCCGCGACCGCAAGCGACCTGAGCGCGTCGCGGTTTCCGTGGACATGCTCTCGACCGGCTACAATTGTCGCGATTTGTTGAACATTGTATTGGCCCGGCCCGTGTTCTCACCGACTGAATACATTCAGATCAAAGGACGTGGCACCAGACGCTTCACCTTCCGCATCGGGAACACTGAATACGAGAAACAGCACTTCTTCATGCTGGACTTCTGCGGCGTCGCCGAATACTTCGAGGAGCAATACGATTACACCATCCCGCTCAAAGAGCCTTCGCCGGCTCGGATGGCAGCCGGACAGGGAGCGCAGGTGACGGGACCATCTCGTGACCATAGCCTGGCCGGTGAGGCTGCAGGCAATGCGTACGACCCACCGACCATACGCGTGATTCCCATTTGGACCGGACGCGATTTGGTCGTCTCCGAAGAAGTCCGCATCGTCGGACCGAACGGCGAGAAGGTGGATGTGATGACCTTCCGCGGCTCGTACGAACGCGACGTGAAATCCTTCTACGAGGCCGACCGGGAATTTAAAGGCGCAGTGGAGGCCGAAGACGACGATCAGGTGGAAGATCTCATGGAGAAACGGTTCTTCCACAATCCCGAGATGTTTTATTCCTCCGACAAGCTCGTGAAGGCCTATGGTATTCCGGCTCCGATTCCGACCTTCGTCTATGGCGCGTTGGGCAAGAAGCCGATGCCCACTCGCGACCAGATCATCGAAGACACGGTGGAGAGTCTGGCCGCTCAGTTCAATCTGCGGTTCAGCGAGCAGAAGTGGCTGGCCGCGACCACCAGCCTCATTGCCGACGACGCCGACGCCCGGCGCCGGTTTCTCGACGGCGACATGACGCTCTTCACGACCAGCCAGTTCAATGCCTTGGGCGGGCTGGCGGCGCTCGAACGGTTTACGGAACGGGACCAAGTCTTCAACGCGCTTCGGAACACCTCACTCTTTCGCCAGTCCTTGCTGGAAACCTAAGCGATGGCAAACGGCATAGCCACGACTTCGCTCAACAGCAATTTTCACTCGTCTGGGCTGCGGCAGAAAGTCGATCAGCTCATGGACATCCTCTGGGCGGGCGGCGTCAACAACCCGATGGACTCCATCGAGCAAATTTCCTATCTGCTCTTCCTCCGCCTGCTCACGGAGGACGATGAACGCCTCGCGCGGCTGGATAAGAAATATGCCAGACGGTTTGCCGGCAAGTTCTCGCGCTATGCCTGGGGCAATTTCGTCACCCTGACGGGCGATCAACTCTTCGACGCAGTCCGCGCCGGGATTGAAAGCCTGTATGACCTGCCGGGCCTCAGCGAGACCGGGAAGCTCCTCTTCAATCGCGCCACGTTGAAAATCTACGACCGCCCGACTCTCCGCGCCGTCATCCAGGCCATTCAGGAGATGGACCTCGCCGCGCACGACGGCCACGACCTCAAGGGCGACATGTATGAGTACCTCCTCAGCAAGCTGGCTCTCTCGGGCACCAACGGGCAGTTCAGGACCCCGCGCCATATCATTCAGATGATCGTTTCCCTCGTCGATCCGCAGCCTGGCCGCCGCATCTGCGATCCGGCCTGCGGCACAGCCGGATTTCTCATCGCCGCCTATCAGCATATTTTGAGGAACCATACGAGCAAGGCGTCGCTCGCGAAAGGCATTGTGGACGGCCAGAAACTGGAACCGCGGCAATGGAAGTTTCTCGAAGAACGGGCCTTCACCGGCTACGACAATGATGCCAACATGGTGAAGATTGCCATTTTGAATCTGTACCTGCATGCGCTGGCCAGGGCACACATCGAACTCTACAATCCGCTCACCGATAGCCGGCATTACGGCGAATCCTTCGATGTCATCCTGGCGAATCCACCCTTCGCCGGGAAGATTCAGAAGGAAAGCATCCTCTCCGACATCAACTTGCCGACGCGCGATACGGAGCTTCTCTTTGTAAAGTGGTTCATCGATCACCTGACGCCGGGAGGACGAGGCGGTGTCATCGTCCCGGCGGGCGTCCTCTTCGGTGGGAACAAGGCCGCGCGCAAAGTCCGTGAATTGTTGCTGACCGAATGTGACTTGCAGGCCGTCGTCAACATGCCCTCCGGCGTCTTCAAGCCATACTCAGGCGTCAGCACAGCGGCGCTGATCTTCGAGAAAGGCAAGAAGACTCAAAGCGTCTGGTTCTACGATCTCACCGCAGACGGCTATAGCCTCGACGACAAGCGCACGCCGATCGAAACCAATGACATTCCCGACGTGTTGACCAAATGGGAAAAGCGGGACGAAGGACCGAACAGTTATCGTGTGTCGATCGAGAAGATTCGAGAAAATGACTGGAGCCTCGCAGCAGGTCGCTACAAACCGGTCATCGTCGAAGCAGCCAACCACGACAAGCCGAAAGACATTCTGGCAGACGTGGTCAAGCTGGAAAGCGAAATCCTCAAGCGCGGTAATGCCCTCATAAATGCCCTCGCCCCTTCAGGGGGAGAGGGAAAGGGTGAGGGATGGAAGCCGAGTGGAAAAAAATGAAACGCTGGCCGACAAAGCCGCTAGGCGAACTTGTCTCGCTCGAATACGGCGAGGCTCTCAAATCGGAAGAACGTTCAGGGAATGGTCGTTATCCTGTTTATGGGTCAAACGGCATCGTCGGATCACACGACGCCGCCATAGTTATGGAGCCGACGATTGTCGTAGGCAGAAAGGGAGCGATTGGCGAAGTTCATTTCGCGGAAAGGGGATGCTGGCCAATTGATACCGCCTTCTACACGCAGTTTCGACAACCTGGCGTTGTCACCCTCCCATACCTGCTTTTGTGGTTCCGTAGCGTTGACCTCAAGACACTCGCAATTACGGCTACCATTCCAGGATTGAATCGAAACACACTTTATGCGCAACAGGTTCCCGTTCCGCCGCTGGCAGAGCAGGAACGGATTGTGAAGCTGCTGGATGAAGCGGACGAGTTGCGAAAGCTGCGCGCCGAAGCCGACCGCCGCACCGCTGACCTCATCCCGTCCCTCTTCCACGAAATGTTCGGCGACCCGTCGATTAATCCCTATGACTGGCCTGTGGAATCTGTTGGCACATTATTCGATGCGAAGCGAGGTGGTGCGAAATGTGGGCCGTTCGGGAGCGTACTAAAAAAGCACGAATATGTTGAAAGTGGTATTCCGGTTTGGGGGATTCCCAATGTTCTGCCAAACCAATTTGTCGAAGCAGGCTCACTTTTCATATCTCCGTCAAAATTTGAAGAACTGCGAGCTTATGCCGTGGAATCGGGTGATTTGTTATTTTCAAGAGCCGGAACGGTTGGCCGGATTTGTGTCGCGAGGCCTAGCGCAACAGATTCAATCATTGGCACTAATCTCATTCGAGTTGCGCTTGATCGTGAGAGAGTTGTGCCGGAATTTTTCGCCACATTGGTGACACTCTTGGGTCTGGAAGCCGCAAGATTTCGTGCCAATGCGGACGAGAGCGCCTATTCTTTCATGAACACCACAGTCTTGAAGGCACTGCGCATGTACTTGCCACCATTCCCCCTACAGAAGGACTTCGCCGCCCGCGTCGCCGAGATTCGGGCGATGGAAACGCAGCAAGCCACCTCCCGCCGCCGCCTCGATGATCTCTTCCACTCCCTTCTCCATAGAGCGTTTCGAGGCGAGCTATAGGATTCCATGGAGTGCCTTAAACTATTCCAGGAAATTCTGAGTCCTGATCGTTTAAGTGCGAGTTATGTTGTAGTTAATAGAGAAACAGGTGATACCAGACCGGTGACAGTTGAAGATTCCCATAAGAGACTGAGTTCGATCAATTTGAATGACAACGTCCCAGAAGACATCCGAAGTTACTTTGAGACAATTAAGAACGTGTTTCTCTACGGTTGGTTTGTCTATGCGTTTTATACGGTGGCCATGTTCTTGTCTTTCACAGTTATTGAGATGGCCAGTCGAGAAAAATTCAAACAAGACGATCCTGACAGAGAATGGAATTTTCCAAAGCTTATTCATGTGGCAAAGAAGCGAGGCTTCATTACCGAAGAGGGATTTGTTTCTGTAAAGCGTGGGCGGGAACGTTTCGGCAAAACATTTGAGGAGGCAACTACACCTATTGATCAACCTATTGAGGACTATTGCGCGATCCTGGCGAAGAGCATCCCTTCTTTGAGAAATGTCTTCGCTCACCCTGAAAGAGACATGATTGTTCTTCCCTCGGACGCGATTTCAACCATGGTCTTGGCCGCTGAGTTTATCAATCAACTCTTTCCTGCGAAGTCACTCGATATAGCAAAGAGCAAGGACCAGTGCTTTTAGGTCGCTGGTAAACCAGCAAACTGCTTTCCCGCTGCCCAAGTGCTTGTCACACTTGTTTCCATTACTACAGCTCAGAAGGGTGATAGCGCTCTGACGCGACATGCGCGAGGACTCGGGCACCGACAGGCCGAGAAGATGCGGTCGCACAGCGACGGCGAGCACTGTCGAAGTTTCGTTCAGCATCGCTGAGAACGAAACAAGTTGCGCAGCCGAGCAGATTCGAGGCTTAGTGCGGTCGAGCCGGAGCGCCGGAGCAAAGAGCGCCATCATCCTTCTTCCCTCTTGATCCTCTTCCCGCATCCCTATAGAATGGCGCGGTTTTTGCCATTTTTGCTTCTCGATCGAGCTGCTCCACCCCGGGTTTCCCCACTCGGCTCATTACTTAGGATGGGTTGAAGCCTGAGGTCACCGTGTGACATAAGCGCCAGGATGCTGAAAAAGGCCACCAGCTTCGTTCTCGCAACGCTCGGACCCTCAACGTACGAGAAGAGTACGCCTCAGGCCCTCGCTTGCTGCGGCCTTGCTGGACGGCCTTTTTGAGCATCCTGCACGGCTAGCTCAAAAACGGCACAACTGTTCTCGTTCGATAATTTTTGAGGAGGGTATCTCGTGGACGATTCAGCGATTATTACGTTTGCCTTGATTGCCGCGGTGGCCGGCATCGCCTATGGGCTGTACCTCGCGATGTGGGTGTTCAAGTTGAACGCCGGCAACGCGAAGATGCAGGAAATTTCCAAAGCCATCCAGGAAGGCGCCGGCGCCTACTTGAACCGGCAATACAAGACGGTTGGAGTCGTGGCGGCGGTTCTGTTCGTGGTGTTGGCCGGGGCGGGGGCCGTTTCCGATAAATTCGGTCTTCTGACGGCGGTCGGATTCCTGGTCGGCGCCGGCGCCTCGGCGATTGCGGGCTATGTCGGCATGATCATCGCGGTCCGGGCGAACGTCCGCACCGCACAGGCGGCGCACAATGGCATGAACGCGGCCTTGACCGTCGCGTTCCGCGGTGGAGCCGTCACGGGATTGCTCTTGATCGGTCTCGGGCTGCTCGCGATCACAGGCTTCTATACGATTGCCCAATCAATCGCCGGTCAGGAAAAAGCCATTCATGCCCTGCTCAGCCTCGGCTTCGGCGGCAGTTTGATTTCGGTCTTCGCTCGTGTCGGCGGCGGCATTTACACAAAAGCGGCGGACGTGGGCGCCGACCTCGTCGGTAAAGTCGAGGCGGGGATTCCCGAGGACGATCCGCGCAATCCGGCGGTCATTGCGGACAACGTGGGCGACAACGTCGGCGACTGTGCCGGGATGGCCGCAGATCTCTTCGAGACCTACGCCGTGACCACGGTGGCGGCCATGGTGCTGGCCTTTACCATGTTCAAGGGGGCCACCGCGCCGATTCTCTATCCGCTGGCGCTGGGCGGCGTCACGATTTTTGCCACGATCATCGGCATTCTGTTCGTGAAGGTGAGTCCCGGCGGCGACATCATGCCGGCCCTCTACAAGGGGCTGTTCGTCGCGGGCGGGATTGCGGCCGTGGCATTTTTTCCGATTACCAACAAGATCATGGACGGCGTGGGCGGCGTCAGCGGCGCGAGCTATTACATCGCCGCGTTGCTCGGGCTGATCGTGACGCTGGCGCTCGTCTTCATCACCGACTACTACACCTCGAAAAGCTACGCGCCCGTTCAGGACATCGCCAAGGCAAGTGAAACGGGCCATGCCACAAATATCATCGCGGGACTTGCCGTCGGCATGCAAGCGACGGCGGCTCCTGTGGTCGTGATTGCCGCCGCGATCCTCGCCAGCTTCTGGGTTTGCGGCGGCGCGGCGTCGGGGGGATTGTACGGAGTGGCGGTTGCCGCCGTCTCGATGCTGTCCATGGCCGGTATCGTCGTCGCGATCGACGCATTCGGTCCGATCACCGACAACGCGGGTGGAATTGCCGAGATGGCTCATCTCGGTAAAGAGGTGCGGAACATCACGGATCCATTGGATGCGGTCGGCAATACGACGAAAGCCGTGACGAAGGGCTATGCCATCGGGTCCGCGGGGTTGGCGGCCGTCGTGTTGTTCGCCGAATTTGCCCGCGAGGTGGCCAAGGGAAGTTCTGTGGGCGCTTCGAGCGCTTTTGATCTCTCCAATCCGTTTGTTCTAGTGGGACTGTTCCTCGGCGGAATGTTGCCGTTCATCTTCGGCGCCCTCTGCATGAAAGCGGTCGGACAAGCGGCCGGACTCGTTGTGCAAGAAGTGCGGCGGCAGTTCCGGACGATCAAGGGCATCATGGAGGGGACCGGCAAGCCGGAATATGGCACGTGCGTGGATATCGTGACGCAAGCGGCGATTCAGAAGATGATGATCCCCGGGCTGATTCCGGTGGCGTCCCCGATTCTCGTGGGCGTCATCCTCGGTCCGCAGGCTTTGGGCGGCGTGCTGGTGGGCAGCATCGTCACCGGATTGTTCGTCGCCATTTCGATGACCAGCGGCGGTGGCGCCTGGGACAATGCCAAGAAATACATCGAAGAGCAGGGCAAGAAGGGCAGCGATACCCACAAAGCGGCGGTGACCGGCGACACGGTGGGCGATCCCTACAAGGATACGGCGGGGCCGGCCGTGAACCCGATGATCAAAGTGATCAACATCGTGGCGCTGCTGATCGTGTCGTTGATCGTCGCCTAGGAGTCTGAGCACAGACTCTCAGCGGGGGTGGAAGCAACTAGGTAAACTACGAGCGCCGCCCACGTGAATCGCTCCTTGTCTTGACGGGCTCGAACGGCCTGGAGTATGGTGACCGTATCGAAGCAGGCGCGGTCCACGAGAACGGTCCCAGTCTCACGGGAGGTGCTCGCATGGAAAAACAAGAGCGCAAGCAAGAGCCGAGACGAGAGCCGCAAGGCAAAGACGATGTCAAGGCCAACCCCAAGGTCGTCGAGACCGGCAAGAAGCTGAAAGAAGACATCGATAAGCTGGTCGACGAGATCGACGACGTCCTCGAAAAAAACGCCGAAGAATTCGTGAAGAACTACGTGCAAAAAGGGGGAGAGTAGCCGAGACTCTTCCCCGTCCTCGCCGCCCGTTTTCTTCCTCCATCGCCGCAACGCATCCGCACAATTTTTCATCGCCTTGGTTTGACAAAGCCGGGGTGACTCTATACTATCCGCGCCAAACCCGACCAGTTTCACATTTCAAGGCTCAGGCTCCTTCACGAGGGCGGCATGAAGTCCAAGCTCTGGGTCTTTCGCGACATCGATCCCTTTCATCGGGCTGCGCTGGCCCGCGCACTCTCCATTTCGTCGGCCACGGCCTCGCTGCTGGTGGCACGCGGGGTCACCACTCCGGGCGAAGCGGCGTCCTGGATGGCGCATCAGGCGCCCCACAATCCGTACCTGATTCCGGATATGGAAGCGGCCATCGAGCGGCTGCGCCGTGCCGTCGTCGACCGGGAGACGATCTGCTTCTACGGCGATTACGATGTCGACGGCATGACGGCCACGAGCCTGTATCTCTCGTTCTTCGGTGCCGCCGGTGCGACGGTCCGGGCCTATGTCCCGCACCGTCAGCGCGAGGGATACGGGCTCAATGTGACCGCGGTTCGGTTGCTCCATGAGGAAGGAGTGACCTTGCTCGTCACATCGGACTGCGGAACCACCGCTCATCGTGAAGTCGCGCTCGCCAAAGACTTGGGGATGGATGTGGTCGTGACGGACCATCACCAAACGGACGAACAGATGCCGCCCGCTGTGGCAGTCATGAATCCCCACCGCCATGGCGCACGGTATCCCTTCCGCGGCCTTTGCTCCGCCGCGCTGGCCTACAAGGTGGTGCAGGCGTATCAGATGCGGTATGGCGATGCGGGCGTGCCGCTGGAGTCGTTGTTGGACCTGGTCGCCTTGGCGACAGTGGCGGACGTCGTGCCCCTGCAGGACGAAAACAGAGGCTTCGTACGGGAAGGACTGGCGCAGCTTTCGCGCGGAGCCCGTTGCGGGATTCGGGCGCTGAAGCAGGTGGCGGGGATCACCGGCGACTGTACACCAGAAACGATCGCGTTCAAGTTGGCGCCGCGTCTGAATGCCGCCGGGCGGCTCGACCACGCCATGATCGGGGTTCAGTTGCTGACGACGGAATCTCCCGCGGAGGCTCAACAATTGGCCGAGCGATTGGAACAACTGAATCGGGAACGACAGGCGATCGAAGCCGACACGATGTCGGAGGCCGTGGCGATGGTCAAGGAACAGGAATTGCCGGCGGCACTCGTATTGGCTTCCCGCCGCTGGCATGTCGGCGTCGTCGGGATTGTGGCCGCCAGACTGGTGGAGCGTTTTCATCGTCCGAGCGTGGTCATTGCCGTCGATGAGCAGGGCATCGGCAAAGGCTCGGCCCGTACGGTCGGCGACTTCGATCTGTATCAGGGGCTCGCGGCGTGCCGGGATCTGGTCGAGGCATTTGGCGGCCATCCGAGTGCGGCTGGTGTGACGGTGCGGGAAACGCGGCTCGAAGAGTTTCGAAATCGGTTCGACGCCGCTGCGGCCTCATGGACGAACGGCCGGGCGAGGGTGGCGACCCTCCATGTCGATGCGGAGTTGCAGTTGGCCGAGGTGAACGCCAGGCTGATTCGGGAAATTGCGAGCTTGCATCCGTTCGGGGCCGGGAATCCCGAACCGACATTTGCCGTCAAACGGCTGGATGTGATGGAGTCTCGCACCGTGGGAGAGAAGCATCTCAAAATGACGGTTCGGCAAGGCCGCTCGCTGCCGTTTGATAGTATAGGATTCGGGATGCGATCATTACTGGAGCGCGGGATTCCGGCTCGCGTGCCGGTCGATTTGGCGTTCATCCCGGAATTGAACCGATGGAACGGCTATGACCGGATTCAACTCCGCATCCGCGATGTGCGCCCGAGTGTGAACGAGTGAGCCACGATGGTCTACGAGACCGTGACAGACCTCGACCAATTGTTGGATCGAGTCAGAAGCTACAACGCCGAAGCGGACGTCGGGGTCGTGCGCAAGGCCTACGAGTTTTCCGCCAAGGCGCATGAAGGACAACTGCGCCGCTCCGGAGAGCCTTACCTGCAACATCCCATCGCCGTCGCCGGCGTCCTCACATCCCTGAAGACGGATGTGACGGCGATCGTGGCCGGCCTGCTCCACGATACGCTGGAAGACACGGTCGCGACTCCCGAAGAACTGGAAAAGGAATTCGGGAAGGACGTCGTGCATCTCGTGGACGGCGTCACCAAAATCGGGAAGATCACCTTCAAGAGTTATGAGGAAAAACAGGCGGAGAACTTCCGCAAGATGGTGCTGTCGATGGCGGACGATATTCGCGTCGTCCTCATCAAGCTGGCCGACCGCCTGCACAACATGCGGACGCTCGAGCATCTGAGCCAGGCCAAGCGGCAAGCCATCGCGCAGGAGACGTTGGAGATTTATGCGCCGCTCGCCAACCGGCTGGGGATCGGCTGGATCAAAAACGAGTTGGAAGATCTCTGCTTGAAACACCTGAAGCCCGATGTGTACGAGACGCTGCGGGTGCGCGTCGCGAAGCGGGACGAGGACCGCCAGCAGTACATTCAGGAAGTGATCGGACTGGTGACGAAGGCGATGCAGGAAAATGGCCTGTCCGGGCAGGTCTATGGCCGGCCCAAGCATCTGTACGGCATCTATCAAAAGATGAACAAGCAGTCGATCTCGTTCGAAGAGGTCTACGATCTCACGGCCCTCAGAATCGTGACCGATACCAAAATGAACTGCTATGCGCTCGTGGGAGTCATCCATTCGTTGTGGCGTCCCGTCCCCGGGCGCTTCAAAGATTACATCGCCATTCCCAAATCGAATCTCTACCAATCCCTGCATACCACCGTGGTGGGACCCAAGGGCGAACATGTCGAATTCCAGATCAGGACGGAAGAGATGCACCGGGTGGCGGAGTACGGTATTGCCGCCCACTGGAAGTACAAAGAACAAGGACGGGTGGCGGACCGGGACAGCAAAGCGTTCGGATGGTTGCATCAGTTCGTAGAATGGCAGAAGGACCTCACGGACAATCGGCAGTTCATGGATTCGGTGAAACTCGACCTGTTCCATGACGTGGTCTATGTGTTCACGCCTAAAGGCATCGTGAAAGAGCTGCCCAAGGGCTCGACGCCGGTGGATTTTGCCTATGCGATCCACACCGAAGTCGGCGACCACTGCGTCGGTGCGAAGGTCAACGGGAAGATCGTCCCGCTGAAACACCAACTGGAAAGCGGAGATACGGTCGAAATTTTGACCTCGCCGACGCAGACTCCGCACAAAGACTGGCTCAAGTTCGTTCGGACCTCCAGGGCCAAGACGAAAATCAAACATTGGATCAAAATCGAGGAACAGACCCGCAGCGTCGAGATCGGCCGCCGATTGCTGGAGTCGGAGTTTCGGAAGCATGGTTTCGCTCCGGCGCAGATGATGAAGTCGTCGGACTTGTTGCGCGTGGCGCAGCAGGTCGGGTTCGAGACGGTGGACGAATTGGCCGCTTCAATCGGATTCGGCCATGTGCCGACGGCGCAAGTCATCGGCAGGCTGAAGGCTCCGCAGGCGGGGGAGGCGGTGGTGCAGGAGCGGCCGTCGCCGCAGAAGCCGATCAGCGGCAAGTCGGACGACAAAGGCGTCCAGGTGAAGGGAGCCAGGGATCTTCTGATGCAGCTCTCACGCTGCTGCAATCCGGTTCCCGGCGACCGTATTCTCGGGTACATCACGCGCGGACGAGGGCTCACCATCCATGCGATCGATTGTCCGAACCTCGAGGCGCTGGATTATGACCGCGACCGTCTGGTGGAAGTCGAATGGGATTCCGCTACGACCGGCACACACGCGGTCAAGGTGTCCGTCATGGCGGAAGACAAGACCGGCGTGCTGGCCAACGTGTCGTCCGCCATCGCGGAATGCAAAGCCAATATCAGCCGGGCGGAGATCACCACGCGGGAGGATCGGAAGGCCGTGCTCGACTTCATCGTGGAAGTCTCCGGCCTTCAGCACTTGGATCAGGTGTTGAAGGCGATCGAACGCGTCGACGGCGTGATTACGGCCCGACGGGTCAGGTCCTGGCAGGAGAAATAGAACGCTTTCCTTCTTCCTACGGCGTGCGGAACTGAAGTTTTGTCCCCTTCTCCAGCTTGAGGCGCTCCGCCTCGCCGCCGCCCAATTCCAAGACGTACAGGGCCGGATCGTTCGGTTGGTACTGCGGACAACTGTCGTCCAGTCTTGTGCAGATCGGGACACGATGGGCGATATGAATAATCTGCTTCTTTTCGTTCATCCAAATGATGTCGAGCGGGATCTTCGTGTTCTTCATCCAGAAGGTCCATGGCTGCGCCTGTGCGAAGGTGAAGAGCATCCCGCGATCCTTGGGGAGATGCTCGCGGTACATCAAACCTTCGGCCCGTTTTTTCGGAGTGTCGGCCAGTTCGGCATGGATGACGGCTCCGTTGGGGAGCTGCACCGGGATCAATTGATCCTCGGCAGCCGACACGTCGGCGGTCCAGCACAGGCCCCAGAGGAGCGAGGCGATCAACCATGCAGTCGGCATGCGGGCATCCTATCGGCGGGATTCATACCAGTCAATACGATAAGCGGAGATCCGCCAGCCTTGAAATCTCGGGGCAGGCTGTGCCATCCTCGACGCGGAAGGAGCAGACTCACCATGAAAGAAAAGCGCCGGGTTCTTTATAAGAAGGGCGTATTTGTCTGTCCGAAATGTCGCCAATCGTATGTGCAGGATAAGTGGCTTGAAGAATGGAGAATCCGCTGCCACAAGTGCGACTATCGCGGCGCGCTGACCGAAGTCTCCGTCGAAGAGCACATGGACGAGGAAACCATCCGTCACTGATCTCCGTGCCTCTCCTACGTCGCTTCACCGCGTCTTTGATGAAACGCGCACACGTGTTCGTCTTTCCCTTCCTCCTCTGTTTGTTCTCCGTGATCGCCATTGCCGGCGATGAACCCATCGTGAAAGTGCTCGTCGCGTACCATTCCCTCTCGGGCAACACCGAACGCATGGCTGAAGCGGTGGTGGCCGGCGCAAATGAGTATCCCGGAGCACAGGTGTCGATGAAGCGCGTGGCCGAGGTCACGGCCGACGATCTCTTTTCGTCGGATGCTCTTGTGGTCGGGTCCCCCGTGTATTGGTCCAATATGTCGGGTGAAGTGAAATCGTTCTTCGACAACTGGCAATTCAAATTCGGCGTCTTTCCGGAATTCAAAATGAAGAACAAGATCGGCGCCGCGTTCGCCACCGGTGGTCAGGTGTCGAGTGGAAAAGAACTGACCATGCTGACGATTCTTGCCGCGATGCTGGGTAATCAAATGATCGTGGTCGGCGGGGGAGGAGCCTTCGGCGCGTCGGCGACCACCGAAGGAGACAGTCCCGGCATCGATAACAAGGAACTGAGCGATGCGCGCTCGCTGGGGCGCCGAGTCGCGGAAGTGGCCGCCCTGTTGAAACGGGTACCTGCCCAATAAATTCCTGCGGATTTATTCTGTTGAATTGTGCTCGACAGTGGGGAGTTACGTGCGGACGGCGGGGAGTCGGTGTTCGCTGGTTGCCAACTCGACGAATGCCTGGATGTTCTTGGAACAGCGTCCGCAGCAGCCGGAATCTTTGAGGCCGAATTTGGCCTTCAACTGGCAGGGCATCACCAAGCCCGCCCGGCCCGCCTCGCGAACATCCGACTCCGTGATCCCCTTGCACAAGCAGACATACATGAAAGGCAACCGCTTTCTTTTGTAACGATTATGAGAAGCATTCTCAGTATGCCACGTCAGGCGTCGCCTGTCAAGTGCCCGGCATCGACAGCAATATCGCGGGATTTCGGGCCGTTGCCTAGTCGATCGTGGTCTCCAGATGGGCCACCATGTCCCGGATGGTGTCGAAGCCGGACTGCCAGAATGCTTCGGACGTCATATCGACGCCGACCTTTTCCAGGATCCGCTCGGGCGATTGCGACCCTCCTGTTGCGAGAAGGTCCAGATACTGAGGCACGAAGCGCGGACCTTCTTCTTTGTATCGCCGGTACAGGGCCAGGACGAGCAGATTGCCGAAGCTGTAGGCATAGCAATAAAAGGGGCTGGCGAAGAGATGAGGAATGGTGAGCCACTCCCACCGAAACTCGTCCGGCACTTTCACGGCCTTGCCGAACTGCTGGCGAAGCTCGGCCAGATAGGATTGGGCCAGTTGATCGCCGGTCGTCCCTTCCGCAATCATCCGGTGCGCCAATTGCTCGAAACGAACGAAATAAGCCTGCCGCAGGACAGTGGCGTAGACATCATCCAACTGATTCACCAATAACCCCTGGCGGACTCTCTTGTTCTTCTCCTGGCTCATGAAGGCGTCCGAGAGAATGCGTTCACCGAACACCGAGGCGGTTTCCGCCAGCGGCAAGGTTGAATGGAATGTGAAGACGGAATGTTCGCGCGCCAGCATGCCGTGGACGGCATGGCCCAGCTCGTGGGCCATCGTCGCGATATCCCGCGCGTCGCCCGTGTAGTTGAGCAGCACGTACGGCGTCAGTCCCGGCACCACGCTATAGCAGTAGGCGCCTCCGATCTTGCCCGGCCGCGTCGGCGCATCGATGTGCCGTTCGGCAAACACCTGCTGCGCCAGGTCCGCCAGACGCGCCGAAAAACCACGATACGCCTCCAAGACCATGGCGACGGCATCCGCATACTTGTACTTCTTCGCTTCGGTCCGATGGGGCGCATAGAGATGACAACGGCTCATGGGCCGGATGTTGCAGATCTTCGCCTTCAGCTTGAAGTAGGTCTGGAACACGTCGGCATTTTTCGCGCACACCGACAGCAGCACGTCGACCGCGCGATCGGGAACGTCGTTTCCGAGGTTTCTGCTCGCGATCGGCGAAGAAAAATGCCGCAACGCGAGGTTCTCCGATTTCCAGTCGTTGACCAACGTCTTGTAGATTTGACCCAGAAGATCCCGCTGTGAGAAGAAGACTCGGTACAGTTCCCGGTACGCCGCCTCGCGCACCGAGGCTTTGGGACTGCGGACGTAGGCCATGAGGCGCTCGCGGTTCAGCGATGTCCGTTTCCCGCCTTCTTTCATCGTAAAGGTGAAGCCGTTCGTTACGACGTCATAGAGGGTATGGACTGCGCTCCGGCCTGTGACGTTTTTGATATTGATGATTTTCTCCTCCGGTTCCGAGAGCGTGTGAGGCTTATAGCGGCGGATCGTTTCCAGGTGATAGCGCACATCGCCGGACGCCGCCATGAGACGTTCGGCGTTTACATCGTCCACCCCTTGCCACCAGAGATCGAAGAACAGCAATCGATTGCCGAGCGCGGTGAGTCGTTCTTCGACCTGACTCTTGAAGGCTCGGGCCGTCTCGTCTTTGGTATTTTCCGAAAACCACAGATAGGCATAGGCGCCCAAGCGTGCGGAACCCTCCGCGACCGTCTCGGACCGTCTCACGATCATCAGGAAATCCTGAACGTCCATCGACGCCGAGAGAGATGAGCGTGCCGATTCGATCTGGGCGATCTGTCGCTCGAGTTCGCCGACGTGTTGGTCGAGCTGTGCCACGGGGCTCTTCATCAGATGGGTCAAGTCCCATCGGCCGGGCGGATTCACCTGCGGCGGGTTGGCTGTCGATCGATTCGCGCGGGCCATGCTGATCTCCTTCAATCAGTTTATGGAGATGTTGATCATATCATCGCGGGTCCCCAGGATGAGACGGAAAAAATCCGTGCCGGACAAGCTCACGTTGACACCTATGAGGCAGGATGTGAAAATCTTTCGAGCCCACATTATTCACGGCATTCGTTACGAAACCGGCTTGTCGCAACGGCGTATCGGCGGTTGCAGTAGAACTGCTCGTGAATAATGTGGGCTAGACTGGAGATTCGACCATGACCGACCAGGAATTGAATCGTGCGGTCCAGTATGTCACCGCCAGCACCTCCTATGGCCGAGAAACGGTGGAGTCGGTTCTGAAGACGGGATTCGGTGAACTGACCGAACTGGCCGTTCAATCGAGCCGGCAGTTCGAACGAGACGCGCTGTTGGAATATGTCTCTCAATGGACGATCAGGCGAACCGGCCAGCCCGAACCGCTCGTTCGAGAAGTGCTGGGCTATGCCGGCCGCTGGTTGAATGAAATCTATGAGGAAGTCGCGCAAAGCCAGCCGGAACTCTTGAACGGTCCGCCGCCGGATGAGGACGAGGGCGCGGAGCCGGTGTGATTCGGGGCTCGTACCTGTCTTCGTAGCCCGCAAGCGCGACATTCGTTTCACGATTCTCGTGTTCACGAGATACGCTTCACGCTTCACGGTTTTGTGATGGCACGCTTTCGCCCGCGCAAAACATTCCGGCTCGTCGGTCATGTACGAGACGGGCATCGTTCCGCGGTTCCTGCGTGGAAACGGGAGGAGCAGGGACTGTCTCGTGATCTGCAGGATCGCTGGGCGACCTTGCACCGGCATTGCGTCGATCAATCGAGCCATCTCCGGCTGGGCCGCCTGATTCATCGGCTCATGCATGCCGATTACGGTGTTCGGGAATCGGCGCTCGCCGAGATGGAACTCGCCACCCAGTTGATTCGCGTCGGGACGCGTGTCGTCTTCCTTCCCGAGTCTCAGGCCCGGACTGCGGATCTGGAATGCCATATCGGCCGCGAACGATTCTTCGCGGAGGTGACGGCCATGGTGGGATCGGCCGAACGGCAGCGATTACCTCTGCGAGGGCTGGCGATTGCCGGCGACATCGACGAGGAGGAGGATCGAGGCATCATCCTGATCCATCGTGTCGTGGCGCGCGTTCAACAGAAGGCCAAGCAACTCACCGACTACCATGATCCCGTGGTCCTCAGTCTTTCGATTCCCAGAGCGGATTTACGAGGCGAGCGAGCGTCGATGGCGGAGGAGATTTGGCTGGATCTCAAAGGCTTGGCTGGTACGGTCACCCTGGCGCTGACCAGGCTTCGCCACCTGAGCGCGGTGATGATTTCCCTTTGGTCGGTCAAGCCGATCCCATCCACGGCGGGAACCAGGTTGGCCAACGTCGAAGTGATCGAGCGGGCCGGGCATCAGCGGGGATATCCAAGAGTGAGGATGCTGATACAAAATCCCGCCGCGATCGCTCCGCTGAGCGAGCGTCAGGTGGACGCGTTCGTTCAACTGCTATAGCGAGCTCTTGAGCATCTCGAGGTTTTTCGTCACCATCGCATCGCCGTTCTTGGTGGAGACCGCGATGCCGGTGGTGCAGACATCGCGGCATTCGTCGATGCGCCCGAGTTTGTGAAGCGATTGAGCGAGGGCATAGTAGGCGGCGGAATAGGTCGGTTTCACCGCGACGCACTGCCGTAAGGCCTTCGCGGCTTCTTCGAAGTTTCCATCGTCCATGTAGGCCTTTCCCAGACCGAACCACGCCACGTCGTCGTTCGGGTCCACCGCCAGAACTTTCTTGAGCGGTTCAATGCGCGGATTTGGCATGATTTCCTCCCTTCGGACCGACCATAGCAGCGGCGGCCGCGCGTTGTCTATGCTCTTTCCCGCGTGCTACCCTGAAGGCGTCGAACGTTTCACGTTATGCGTGATGCGGGTGTGTGACCATTTACTTTCGCATCACGTGTGACGCATCACGCTGTACGAGAATTTGGGTATGGGCAAGACCGGTCTGGTTTTCCATCCGGCCTACCTCGAACATGACATGGGAGCCGGTCATCCGGAATCTCCGGAGCGGCTCCGTGCCATCATGCGCCAATTGGAAGCGAGCGGGACGGCCGCCCGGCTTGTCAAGATCGAGCCGCGGAAGGCCGAAGATGAGTGGATCACCCGCATCCACAGCAAAGGGTATGTCGCGACGCTGCAGCAGCATGCGCCGGCCAATGGTCGCGTGTCGCTCGATCCCGATACGTCGATGTCGCCGGGTTCGCTGAACGCCGCCTATCTGGCCGCAGGTGGGGCATTGGCGGCGGTCGATGCCATCATGGCCGGGCAGGTGGAGCACGTCTTTTGCGCCGTCCGTCCGCCGGGACATCACGCCGAAGCCGGCCGAGCGATGGGATTTTGTTTGTTCAACAACGTGGCGATTGCGGCCCGGTACATTCAGCACAAATGGGGGCTCAAACGAGTGCTCATTGTCGATTGGGATGTCCACCACGGCAACGGAACGCAACATAGCTTCGAGGATGATCCCACCGTCCTGTTTTTCAGTACGCACCAATTCCCGCATTATCCGGGTACAGGGCGAGTCGCCGAGCGTGGGCGGGGAGCGGGCGAAGGATTCACAATCAACGTGCCGATGGAGTCCGGTCAGGGTGACGAGGAATACCGAGAAGTGTTCCGGAAGGCGCTTGTCCCGGCGGCAGATCGGTTTCAGCCCGACTTCGTGATCGTCTCAGCGGGCTTCGATGCGCATCGGGACGATCCGTTGGCCGGCATGGGACTCACCGAAGAGGGGTATCGAGACCTTACGGGCATCGTCGTTGACATTGCGAGAAGACATGCCGGCGGACGTTTCCTTTCCTGCCTGGAGGGAGGATACAATCTTCGGGCGTTGGCCGCGTCGGTGGATGCCCACCTCGCCGTGCTCTTGAAGGCCTGACACGCGGACCGATAGGAAGTTTTGTATAAAAGGAGCGTCATGAATCATCCGTTACTGATCGACACCGCAAGCTTGCAAAACCGATTGGGACAACCGGGCCTTGTCATTATCGATGTGCGTGGCAGCGCCACCTATGAATTCGGCGGGCATATTCCAGGCGCGGTCAACTCGACCTGGCACGATTACAGTGATCCCAACGCCGTGGCGAAAGGGTTGCTCGATCCCGATATGGGACGGATGCAACAAAAGATCCGTGCGTTGGGCATCAATGACGACAGTGAGGTCGTGATCTATTCCAATCCATTCGACAACTGGGGCGATGAAGGGCGAATGTTTTGGATGCTCGAATACCTCGGGCACAAGCGCCTGCGCATTCTCGACGGAGGATGGGTGAAATGGGTCCATGAACGGCGGCCGTTCGAGCATGGCCGGGTCGCCCCGAAGCCCGGGACGTTCACCGTCAAGCTTGCGAAGGAGACGGCCGTCACGAAGGATGAACTTAAAGGGATCGTTAAGAAACCATCGGGCAACCATGCCATTCTCGATGCCAGAAGCCTGGAGGAGTACCTGGGAAAGGAAGTGTCGGGTATCCCTCGCGCGGGACATATCCCGTCGGCCATCCACGTCGCGTGGAACGGCTTCTTGAACCAAGATGCGACAGTCAAGGATCTCGGCGTGATCCGAGTCGGCCTCGAGGAAAAGGGCTTGAGCGTGGATCAAGACCTGATTTGCTACTGCACCGGAGGGGTCCGGTCCGCATGGCTCTACTTTGTGCTCAAATTGGTCGGATTTCCACATGTTCGCAACTATCCCGGCTCCTGGTGGGAATGGAGCCGGGATTTCGCCTGCCCCGTGGAGAAGGATTTTCAGGGCCTTCAAAAAGTACTCGGCATTGAAGCGCCCTCCCGTCCTTCTTGACTCTCAAAAAACGCCTGTGTAAGGTGAATCTATTACCGTGCACTATTCATCCCTGACACAGCGAAGTGATCCTTAACCATAGAGGAGGCCCCCATGAGAGTGGAGATTCAACGCGGAGCCTTGATTGTCGCGGCGGTTGCCGTGCTGGGCATGCCGCTGATCGCAGCCGCGGACAACAAGCATGTCAGTGAAGCGATCGAGCATGCCAAGGAAGCGGTCGCTCACGGGAAGCAAGGTCATGCGGACGCACTGGTGAAGCATGCGGAAGGAGCCCTCAAGCATGCTCAGGCGGCAGGCGTGAAGAACCCGCATCTGGACGAAGGCGTCAAGGAACTCCAGGCTGCGGTGGAACATGGGAAGGCCGGCCACGCCGATGTCGGGACGAAACATGCGGAAGGGGCCGTGATGCATCTTTCGGAAGTGAAGTAGATTTGCAGGTCGAGGGCAAGAGGCAGGGGCGTGTGGTTATGAGTCCCTTCTCTCTTGCCCTTTGTCTGTACCTCGCGCCTCTCGCCTCGTACCGCTCATCTCCTTTCTATGCGGATCGGGTATTACCAGAACAATCCTGATTTCGGGAAAGTGAAGGAGAATCTTGACCGGCTCGCGGCCACGCTGGAGGACGCAGACGCCGAGCTCATGGTACTTCCCGAATTGTGCGCGTCCGGCTACCAGTTTGTCTCCCGCGAAGAAGTCTTGGGACTGGCCGAGCCGATTCCCGACGGGCTCACAACGAGGCGGCTGATAGACCTGGCGAAGCGGAAGGGCATGGTGGTCGTCGCCGGGCTCCCGGAACGCGCCGGGTCTGTTTGCTACAACTCTGCGGTCGTAGTCGGTCCGCACGGATTGATCGGCTGTTATCGCAAGAGCCATTTGTTTTTTGAGGAGACCCTCTTCTTTACGCCGGGCGACACGGGATTCCAGGTCTGGGACATCGGGCCCGCCAAGATCGGCGTGATGATTTGCTTCGACTGGTACTATCCCGAATCGGCGCGCACGTTGGCGCTCAAAGGCGCCGACATCGTTTGCCATCCCTCCAATCTCGTCTTGCCGAACTGCCCTGATTCCATGCCGGTGCGCTGCCTCGAAAACCGTGTCTTCGCCGTGACGTGCAACAGGACCGGGAGCGAAGCCCGGGGAGGAAAGGACCGCCTCACCTATATCGGCAACAGCGAAGTCGTGAGCCCCAAAGGTGTGGTTCTCCATCGAGGCCCCCGCGAACAAGAAGAACTTTTTATCGCGGACATCGATCCAACCGAAGCGCGCGACAAGTCGGTCACACAATACAACGATCTTCTTCGAGACCGCCGCGAATCCTTGTATCGCTGAGCGACATGTTCTCCGATTGCGTGTCGCGGCTTGCGTACCGCGGTCCAGCGCGATAGGATAATCGCATGCAGGTTCCTCTCGCCAAGGGCGTCTTCCTCATCGCCGCGCCCAGCCTCCGCGATCCGAATTTTCGACAGACCGTCGTGCTGCTCTGCGAGCATGGACCCGAAGGGGCGTTGGGCGTCGTCGTTAATCGTCCCACCGCCATGTCGGTCTCCGAAGCCTTGCCCCAGATGCCGGTGCTGGAAGGCCAGCGCCATGTGTTGTTTTCCGGGGGGCCGGTGCAGCCGAACCAAGTCATGCTGCTATATCGTCTCAATCGACTGCCCGATAACTCCCATCATGTATTCGACGGTGTGTGTCTCGGCGGGGACATGGAACTCGTGGACAGGATTCTCACCGAAAGCCAAGGACGCGAAGCCTTTCGCGCCTACGTCGGGTATTCCGGCTGGGGACCCGGTCAACTCGAGAATGAAATGAAGACCGGATCTTGGATCACGATTCCAGCCGATCCCGGTATCGTGTTCGACAAGGAGCCTCTGCGCATCTGGCCGGACATCGTGAGTGCGTTAGGGGAAGAGTACCGACATTATGCCGATATGCCGCTCGACCCCTCTCTGAACTAGCGCCCTCCTCCAAGCGGGTCGCTCCACTCTTTAAATCTTCACTTCACGGTTTGCCGTGTCATTGCAGCCGGCTCTCGCCAAGTGATAGGCTCGCGGCGATGCTGCGGCCGGTCGTCACCGCTCAAGGTCTTGTCTCCTCGGTCCGCCTCTCCATTATTGCGGTCAGCCTCATGAGCGCCCTGTCGGCCTGCGGTGTCGGGTATACCATCGTGAAATCCGAATCCAAGCTCGACAAGCTCTCGGTTCCGATGACGAAAGCGCAGGTTGTCGAAGAAATCGGGAGGCCGGATCGCGTTCTGCGCGATGACGGCCGACTCTTGGTGTGGGAATATTCCCTCACGACACGGAAGCAGTGGGTCTACGAACTCGCTTTGTGTCCGGTGTCCGTCTGGATCGGCGGCTGTCTGCTGTATCCCTTCACCAACATCGCGGCGGAACGCGAGAGGGAATATCCGCACCACGTCGTGCTGGTGAACGACGAATTGTGCGCGTGGGGCCCGCCCGCCGCCATCCTTCAGCGGCGGCGGGCCTGTGCCGCGGTCGGTGTGCCGGCCATGCAGCCGGGGAGCGGCGGCCGGCCGGAACCGGTGGTGTCCGGCAACGGCCCGATCGACCGCGACACGATCGATCGCTACCGGACGATGGCGGTGATGCTGTTCGAAGACGCAGCCGGGGCGCAAGGTTCCGGTTCTCGCGTTGCCGGCATCGTCACCACCCTGCTGCTGGATCTCGACGTACACATGGTCGAGCGAGCGAAACTCGATGAGGTGCTGAAGGAACAGGTCATTCAACTCACCCATGCCGACGACGCGAATGTTTTGAAAGTCGGGAGATTGCTGGGCGCGCAGGCCATCATCGTCGGCGAAGTGCAGCAGTGGGAACGGCATGAGCGCGAGCGGACGTGCAGCGTCTCGTTGGCGCTTCGCATCATCGACGTCGAAACGGGCCTGCTGCTGTTCAGCGGAGAAGGGCACTTGACGGATCCGACGTCCGACGATCCCGAAAGCTCGGCCCGGCTCATCGCGCACCGCGTGCTTGCGCGGTTCGGGTCGCAAACGGGTTTGCTGGGTTCCGGGCGGATCGGGGTAAATTGGGAACTGGCGGAGGACAAGGGCCGCCATTTCTACATCGTGCGAGAACTGCGGAGCGGGTTGCCGGCGGAGAAGGCGGGATTGAAGGTGGGGGATCGCATCACGGCGTGTAATGGGGCCTCGCTCGTCGCGGTCAAAAACGAACGCGACGCCAAGCGGGCCTGCCGGGTGGAGGCGGGTGAAACGCTGCGGCTTGAGGTGCAGCGGGCCGATATGGCGATGAGCGTGGTCGTGACGGCGGACAAGCGCCCCGGTCTGTAGCCCACATTATTCATGAACGCTTCTACTGCAACTGCCGATACGCCGCTGAGACAGGCTTGGCTGCAAGGTTTCCCGCAGCCAAGCGGGCAGGCTCGCCGCTCGGTCGGTCGACATACTGTTTCAAGTATGCCTTCCTTCTTCGCGGCTCCGCGTGCCCGTCTCGCTTGGCGTCTTGGCGGTTTCGTAACGAACCGTCATGGATAATGTGGACTAGCGCGCACGGTCTTTGTGGGAGCGGGAGAGATGGATCGGCATGATTCGCCACAATCGAAGACCGACGCCATGTTAAAAAAATTGCACGAGCGGCCGCAGGTGCCGTTGGCCGACTGGCTCCAAGCGCCGGCTCATGTGCATTATGAGGCCTTCCGCATGTCCGATCCGCCGGCCCAGCGCACGCAGAGCCGCGAAGAATTCATCTCGATTCTGGATGCCTTCGCGGTGCCGGCCGACGTGAGAATGCTTCGAGACTCGTTCGGCTACGGAGTCAAAGGAGCGAACGATGGGGAGCGGCTCATCGTCGTCTGGCAGGCGCACACTGAGTATTACAACTATCAGATCTGGCATGTGCCGAACTCAACGCAGATCGGCTTCGGTCCGCTGGCTTTCCCCGGGTACAAGTTTCCGGTCGCTCCGCTCGGGACGGAAGTCTGCCATCTCGACATCCTGCTTTCGGCAGAGCCTCTCCCGTCACGAGATCGGATGCGATCATTGCTTCCAGGCCCCGTGCTCTACGGCAGCCGAATTTTTAATGACACGACGAACGTCATCACGAGCTTCACGCCGGACGATGAAGGGCGCGAGCGTTATTGGGTCAATTTGGATCAGCCCCATGCGCAGGCATCGCGGCTCAAAGATATCGTGGACGCGATCGTTCGCATCGAGACCTACTACCATTTGCTGTTGATGCAGAAGCCGTTGTTCTCCGCCGCGATCGATCAAGTGTATAAGTTCGAGCAGGTCCATCTGAAGCAACGAGAAGTGATCAGCGGCCATATCGGCCATGCCGACCCGCAGACGCTCCAACGGTGGCTGAATAGCCTCACGCAGGACTTGCTCAAGACCAACCGTATCGCGGGCAAGCTGCACTTCGAGCTTTCCGCTTCGTTGCCGTACGACAAGATCGTCCATGCCACACTGGACTCGTTGGCCGAACGGCCGTTGGACTCGTATCGGCCGATGTCGGATTACGTGTTGGGCGGGATCACCGGAGTCGCCGACGGTTATCAGCAGCTTCTAAGGAGAATCGAGACGTTACGAGCCGGATTTGAAGGAATTATTTCGATTATCAGGGCCCGGGTCGATCTCATTCTGGAAGGACAGAACCTCGAGCTCCTTCAAAGCGTCGATCAAACGACCAAGAGCCAGGTCCTCCTGCAGCATACCGTGGAGGGGCTGTCGGTCATCGTCATCGCCTATTATGTGGCTGGGCTTGGCGGGTACATCTTTAAAGGGCTACAGGAAATTGGATGGCTCAAGAATGCCAATCTCGTGTCGGCCGTCTTCGTGCCCCTCGCCATCGGCCTCGCGTTTCTCATTACGACGATGAGCAAAAAGTATCTGCACAAGAAACTGTCACGTAAGCAATCTGATGAACATGTGAGTGAAAAATAGCTTAGCCATCAGTACAGATCACTTTTTGTCGGTGCTGATATCCTGACTGAGCGAAGAGGGGATAATGAGCAAGCCGGATGCGACATGGTTGTTTCAAGGATGCGACCCGTTGTCTGCCATTGCCAAACCTAAGTTCCCCAAGGGACAACACTCACTTCTCCTGCCCCGACTGTCTTGTTCTCGATTAGAAACTTTATTATTTCAGCTTCCCCAACGACCTGGGCTCCTGGCCGATCTTAGGGAGCCGCGACGTTGAGACCAGGGACCTTTCCCGCAATACGCCGGAACTCCAACACATTGTTCGTCACGACTGTGGCACCGATCTCTCTTGCCGTGAGGGCTATCAGGATATCATTCAGTGGTCCGAGTCGATCGCGCAATCCAGAAGCATTGCCATAGATGGCTCGAAAGAGCTGCCCTGCGCGGTCAAGAATCGAGGGAGTGAGACCGAGAACTCGTCCGTATTGGAACGCCTGATGGAGTCGGTCTATCGCCTTTTTGCGTTTTGGGCTGTCGACGCCAAGCCGAAGTTCGAGCAGTGTGGTGGCAGAGATGAACCGAACGACAGTCCCATGGCCGCCTAAGACCCATTCCGCATACATGCCGGCGCGTAAAAAATCGATCAGGACATTGGTATCGAGGACGACCTTTCCGCTTATCGGTAAGGCCATGATCGCTCGTCACCCCTCAAGATTCCCTTCAGTGGCCGCAAGGCCTTGCTGAGCCGTTGCTCTTCAATGAGGAGTGACAGCGCCTTGTCGATCGCTTCTTGTTCGGAATCGACCCCGAAGTACCGCTTCGCTGCATTAATCTTCCGCTGATCCAGCACGAGATGCTTGTGTTTCCGTGCGACACTCATAATCCCCCTCCCACTATGAACACGGTATGTACAGCACTATAAGCGATGGCAGTTGTAACGGCAAGAGCCGTGGTTGCTTGGAATTATTGGAGAGCTTCGGATAAGGTTCTTTTGAGAAATCGTCCTGTATGTGAATGTTCGAGCTTCGCCACTTGCTCCGGTCGTCCTTCCGCGACAATTTGCCCGCCGGCTGCGCCGCCTTCGGGACCGAGATCGATGATCCAGTCCGCCGACTTGATGACGTCTAAATTATGTTCCACGACGACAAGCGTGTGGCCGGCGTTCACGAGCTTGTGCAGGACGGCGAGCAGTTTCTTCACGTCATCGAAGTGCAGGCCTGTGGTCGGCTCATCCATGATATAGAGCATCCCAGGGGACAGGCTCCGCCCTAGGCGGTGCCTGTCCCCGTCACCTCGATGGAGAGGGACAGTTCCTTGCCGGTGCCTGTCCCTGTTGCCCCAGAAAGGGGGACAGTCTCCTGCGGCGACAGTCCCTAGCCGGTGCCTGTCTCCGTTCATACTCAGCTCCGCTGCGATCTTGAGCCGCTGCGCTTCACCGCCGGACAATGTGGTGGCCGATTGGCCGAGACGCAGATAGCCGAGGCCGATCGATGACAGGAGGTGCAGCTTGTCCTGGAGTTTCGGCGTGCCTGTAAAGAACGAGAGCGCGTCCTCGACCGTCATATTGAGCACGTCGGAGATGGTCCTGCCGCGGTGACGGATGGCCAATACCTCGGGCTTGAACCGCTTCCCTTCGCAGACGTCGCAAGGTGCATAGATGTCTTCGAAGAAGTACATTTCCAACTTTTCGACTCCGCTGCCTTCGCAGCGCTCACACCGGCCGCCTGGGGCGTTGAAGGAGAAGTGACCCGGAGTGAATCCCCGGCGCAACGCTTCCCGCTCCAGCGAGAAGAGGCGCCGGATCTCATCGAAGGTCTTGAGATACGTGATGGGGTTGGAACGGGGAGTCCGTCCGATCGGTTGCTGGTCGATCAGCCGCACGCCCCTCAGATGTTCGATGCCCCTGATGGCTTTGAAGCGTCCCATCGGAAGCGATTCCACGCGAAAAGCGCGGGCGAGCGCGCGGTACAGCGTGTCTTCGACCAGCGTACTCTTGCCGGAGCCGGAGACGCCGGTGACGCAAATCAGCATTCCCAGCGGAAAACGCACGACGAGATCCTTGAGGTTATGTTCACCGGCACCGGCAATGACCAGAAATTTGCCGTTGCCAGGCCGCCGGGATTTCGGCAGGGGGATCTGCTCTTCAGCGCGGAGATATCGAGCCGTGAGAGCGCGCCGATCTTTGAGGAACTCTTCGGCCGGCGCAGCGCAGACCACTTCGCCGCCTTTTTCTCCCGATTGCGGTCCGAGTTCCACGATATGGTCCGCGGATTCGATCATGCGGCGGTCATGCTCCACGACGACGACGGTGTTGCCCGATGCCGCGAGATCTTTCAAGATCCCTGCGAGGAGATCCGTGTCACGCGCATGGAGGCCGATCGTCGGTTCGTCCAAAACATACAGCGTCCCGACCAAGCGCGAACCGAGTTGATTGGCCAACGACACGCGTTGCGCCTCGCCTCCCGACAGGGTCTTGGTTTGTCGCGCCAGCGTCAGATAGCCGAGCCCCACTCGGAGCAGGAAGCCAAGCTTCGCGCGCAACTGGCGCAGGATGTCCGCGGCGACGGCCCGTTCGTATTGACGCAAGTTCAGCTTGTCCACCCACGAAGCCAATTCTTCGATCGTCAGCTCCGTGATCTCGTGGATATCTTTCCCGGAAACTTTCGCGCACAGCGCCTCAGGTTTCAGGCGGCTGCCGTGACAGCTCGGGCAGGTAAACGGTGTGCGGTATCGACTGAGCAAGACGCGCACATGCAATTTGTACCGCTTGCCTTCCATGTATTCGAAGAAGTCGTCGATCCCGTCGAAGGTCTTGTCGCCTTTCCATAGCAACTGTTGGGTCTCTTTCGGCAGGAGGCGGAATGGGATGGAGATGTCCACACGATGCCGCTTCATGGCGAGCAACATTTGCTTCTGCCACCAATCGGTTCCCGGCTTGCTCCAGGGCTCGATCGCGCCCTGGACGAGCGATTTATTGGGATCGGGAATCACCAATTCGGGATCGTAGCGGAGCACATTGCCGAAACCCTTGCACGATGCGCAGGCTCCGAGCGGGTGGTTGAAGGAAAAGAGCAGCGGCCTGAGCGGTTCAAACGTCCGCCCGCATCGCTGGCAGAGAAAACGGTTGCTGTACGCCTGTATGTCATGATCGATAATCTCGACCGTACATCTTCCTTCTCCTTCTCGGAAGGCCGTCTCGATCGCTTCGGCCAGGCGCGTGCGATTGTCCTCTCTGATCACCAGACGGTCCAGGATCACGTGGAGCGGTTGATGCGGATCCAAAGGTGGTTGGCCCTCTTCATGCAAATCGCGGATCTCCTCCCCGCATTTGAGCCTGGCATACCCGCGCTTCAGGAGCGATTGGATGAACACATCCTGCTGCCGCGTCGACGAAAGAGGAGCGACCGGGAAGAGCACCATGGCTCGCCGGCCGGAAGCCCGTTCCAGAAGATCTTCAACGACCGTGTCGGGATGGAACATTTTCGCTTCTTCGCGGCAGGCCGGGCATGTCGGTCTGCCGATCTTCGCGAAGAGGAGGCGCAGCAGGTCGGCGATCTCCGTGGCGGTGCCCACGGTCGACCGGGCGGTGCGGACTTGATTCTTCTGTTCGATGGCGATGGCCGGCCGGACGTTGAGAATCCGGTCGACGTCGGGGCGTGCGACTTTTTCCAGAAACATGCGGGCATAGGTGGAGAGCGATTCCACGTACCGCCACTGTCCCTCGGCGAACAGCGTGTCGAAGGCGAGCGAGGACTTCCCCGAACCGGAGAGACCGGTAATGGCGGTGACTTGATTGTGCGGGATGCGCAGGAAAATGTTCTTGAGATTGTTCTGCCGGGCGCCTTCAATGATCAATCCGTTGAACGAGTCGGTCTGCACGCTGGGACTCCTGGGCAAGCATGACCGGTCATCCTAGCAAGCGACGCGGTGGGCTTCAATGAGCCCTGTTGCCGCCGCCGTGCAATGACGAGGAGGGAAACATATTTGTCTTGGGAATTGTCGCGCCAAATGAGAGGATGGGGCGTCATCGACCTCGCCCATTAAGGAAGACAACCGCCATGGCACAATCCTCGGTTCCCGTCGACTATCTCGAGATCGGACGTCAACTGGCGGGCCTGCTTGGCTCCAGCCTTGAAGGACCGTCGGGGGAGGCCTTAAAGGAACTGGCCCGCGCCTATGATCCCTCCGCCAATGAAGCCCGCATCCGCGCCGAGGTGTTCCTGTTCCATAAATATCTGATCGTCCAGACCTGCGTCGGTATGTTTCCGGAAGCTCAAGTCGAACGAGTGATTGGAGGACTGTTCGCGGCGCTCAACGAAAAGGCGACGAGACTGGAGTTCAGCCAAGAACGGCAGGACGCGATGGAAGAGATGTGGCGGATGCGCGCCAAGCAGTTTGACGGCCCGTTCACCAAGGATCGCGAACACTTTCTCGACGAGGGCAGCGACGGCGTTTTCTGGAAACAGTCGATCAACCGGTTTTGTCAAAATGTACGTGAGGTCGAACGGCCTCCCGATATCTGGGCCGGCGGCAAGGGCCCTTCACATCGAGCCAGCGCGACGGTGACCGAGACCGTGGATCGTCTTGTCTCGGCGATGACCGAGATGAGCAAGCTTCACTTCGGCGAGACCGGGTAATTGCGCTTGCCGGCTTCTTCATTCAATTGTACGCGTAGGGTGAGAATGGCAGCGCGGCCGGCTGTGAAACCGGGAAGCGCGATGCCAGGTAGTCGCTGAGGCGCGCAGCGTCTTCCTGCCTCATCTTATTCAGCCCGAGACCGAACTCCATCCCGTCCGTCCAACGAACTGTTGCCTGTTCAATCATAACCGGCATGGGTTTGTCTGGAAGGAATACATTTACAGCCATCACTGCTCCTTTTGTCATCGGCCGCTGCCCGGTCACTCGCCAACCTTTTATCGAGATATCGATCAGCGTCCCGAGCGAACAGAGGTCGCCTTCGATATATTCGACCCGACATGAGAGGCGATAGCGGGTAGACCATCGAGGCTCATGCCAGGCACCGGCCGGCGGGCGGCCGTTTTCTTCCGGAGGCCTGACATTGGCGGACGATCCAGGCGCGCCATGCCGGAACCGGCGCAAGCGATGATACCCATGGGAAGCGCCGACCGCCGTCAATGTCCCGAGCGATGTGAAGAGCCAAAACTCGACGAGGCTGATCATGGACCACCTCCCTGTATGGACGCGGCTGGTGTTTGCGCCGCCGGGATACCAATGTATCGTTGGACCGGCCTTGGCGATAGGCCTTCGAAGCGGCTAACCCGAAGGGAGGGGAAAACGAGATTATCCGAGGACGAACTTCATCAAACCGGCGCAACTCATGAACAACGTAAGCGACACGATCGTCGCGGGCCAGAATCCTATCGACGGAACTCCGACGATCATGGTCAGGACATACAGGATCCATGGAACAATGAACCACAATAGGTTCTTGGCATAGTCCACCAGGGAGTCGGAGCCGCCGTTGAGATAAATCAAAATGAACGTCGTTCCAGTGAGGGCAGGAAACGTGCTGACAAATGCGGCAAGGAACGATCGTCCCTGCGAGCCCAGATACGTCGAGATGCTGACGAGGCTGCCTCCCAACAAAAAGTAGATCACATACCTGGTGGTCTCGTTCACGACGCTGACCCCTCGACCCCTCGAAAGGCTTCTAACGCTTCCCGCTCGATGGCTTCGCCCTGACCTGTATACCGCGGAGAGAAGTGAAAGACAACGAGGTCCCTGGCGTCGGCTTTTCGAGCCATGGTTCCGGCTTGTCGCGCAGTCAAGTGATAACGGTCCCGCGCTTTTTCCGCATCGATGTCGAGATAGGGCGATTCGCAGTAGAATGTATCCGAGCGCTGCGCCAACGCCACGATCTTTCTTTCGTTCTCTTCATCGAAGCGTGCATCGACCACATACGCGATCTTCTGGCCGCGGGAAATCGTCAAGAATCGCTCCTTGATCTCTCCCAGGAGAAATTCCCGGTCCTGCCGGCGATGTTCGTCGTAGAGTGCGACGATGAACCGGAAGTCATCCGGCTTGCCTTGCCAGACATGCCGCTTCACTTCACGCAGCCAGGAGCCCACCGGCAGGCCGGCCTCGCGCAGCTTCTGCTTGTTCACGTTGATATGAAACTGCTCCTCCAGCACGTAGGCGAACGAGGGGATCCGGTGGTTCAGCGGTACGGCGCGCACGGTGAACATCGCATCCTCGAGCACGGGAAACTGGCCGGTCGCAGGATCGATCTGCAACGAGCAAGACTCTTTTTCCTTCGGCGCAAATCCATCGGTGGCATGGAAGAGTACGCGGCGAACTCGGTCGGCTCGGAACTCCCGCACGTCGAGCACCAGCGGATAGCCGTCCACCAGGTTCCAGGTATACCCTTTCAATTTGCCCTGCACGTTCTCGATCAACCCCGGAGGCCCGAAGAGTCTGATCGTCTTGCCGCGTCCCAGTGCGACCCGGAGGACCGTATCGAAACCGATGAAGTGGTCGAGGTGAGTGTGAGAGATGAAGATGTCGGAGGCGCGCAGCAGTCTTGTCGGACCGAGCGAGTCGTTCTGCCCCAGATCAAAGAGCAGGGCTCGTTTCGACCAGCGGACTTCCACATACACCCCGGGATCTCCGAAGACGTCGTTCACGAGGTAGCTGGAAAAGGAAGGAGTCATGCTGCCGGTGGACCTTACAGGAGTGTCGCCCGTACAGCACTATACATGATGATGACTTCGGCTGCATGGGCGACGATGGGCACGTAGAGGTTTTTCGTCGCGATCCAGCAAGCTCCCCAGACTACTCCGTCCCAGACGGCAATCCAATGGAGCTCTCGGAAGGTGGTGGTCATAAAGGGGTCGAAGCTGAATAGGAGCGCGCTGGTCGCGATCGCGAAACCTGAGACAACCAGGGACCGGTTTGGACCCATCATCGCTTGGCCCATGGCAAGGAGCCGGCCCAGTAGAAAACCACGAAAGTTGAATTCGACGAACACGGCGATCACACCGATGAACCAGGGGACCATGACAAGGACCGGTAGTCGCGCATGCGGGGTGTTCTTGAGGAAGGAGATGTCGGAGCCGAAAGAAGGAAACACGTACAAAATCATCAGTGAATTCAGACAGCCCAGTCCGAGCCCGACGAGCAAACCGGAGCGGAGGCCGGGAACAAATTTCTTGGCGTCGAGTCCGAATCGAGAGATCAATCCGGTGTTATGAGAGGCCCACAGCGCGCAGGCCAGATACGAGATCAGTTGCGGGGCGAATTGGATCAGCGTTTGTTCTTGGAGCCATCGGGGGAGAGCATAGTAATCGAGCGTCGCAGCGATCGGCAGGAGCGCCAGCGCCGCGCCGCGTTCTCCAGTCGGAAGCGCAGTCGGTCGGAGGCTCGGCTCAAGCCTCATCCGTTTACTGCAGTTGGAGGTTGTACCGGTCCAGCGTCGTGGCCTTATGCCTGGTCAAATTGGAGAGGGACTTGTTGTAATCTATGATGGCACGCAATTCATTGCCCTGTGACGTGGCGAGGTCGCGTTGAAAGTCAAGCACGAAGCGGGTGGTGCTCAATCCGACCTTCAACCGCTCCTGTTCCGCCTGCAACTGCTTTTCGGACATGATCCGGGCTGACCGCGTGGTCTCTATTCGCTTGAAATCCGTCTGCACGCGGCGCACCGCTTCCCTAATCCCGACGATCACCTGTTGGCGAATACTTTGGAGGGTGGCCTTCGCGTTCTGGGCTTCGAACTGGCGCTTATTGTACTGACTGATAGCCGAGCGGTTCCCTAGAGGGAAGCTTAAAACTAGCCCTGCTCCATAGTTGTAAAAGTCGCCCGAGGTGGTGCTCTTCAGCATGTCGCCCCCCCCTCCAGCGAGGCCAGCCAGGCCTGCGGTCCCTTGGAAAGAGAGGTTAGGGAGAAGTTGATTTTTGGCGAACTTGACGCTCAGATCGCTGCTTTCAATGTTCTTGTTGGCCTCCAGAATTTCCGGGCGCCGATCTATGGCGACATCGATAGCTTCCTGGAGACTGATAGGTTCCAAGGTCACGACTGGTTGGTCCTGCGGGGACAGCCTGACGTCAACTCTCAATTCCTCTTCGCTCGGATTCATCAGGCGCCGCAGTTGATCTTCCTGATCACGAATCGCCTTCTCCGCAACCAGGGTTTGCTCTACACGCGAGGCAACGGCTGCTTCGGCCTGCAACACGTCAACGATCGACATGACGCCCGCTTTGGCTTTGGCCCTGTTTTCGGCCAGAAGGTTCTGAGCAGCCTTCAAGGCCGCTTCGGCCACCTTCAGGTTTTCGTTGGTGAAGACCAATTCCCAGAAGGTTTGCTCCACGGTGGCGATGACTGTCAGCACACGGTCTAAAAACACATGTTCTTCAACCTTGGCGTTGTTTTGGGCGATGCGGATAAAGGTCTTGTTCACATCCGTGCCCAAATTGCGCAGCAATGGCTGGGTCAGCGTAAAGGCCAAGCCGGACTGATACGCGGGATTGAATAGAAATTGGTTTTGACCCGCGACGAATACCCGAGAGGGACTGAAGTTCACATCATAGTTGGCTCCAGTCAGCAAGTTTTGCGTCATGTCGATGGTTCCCTGGAAACTATTCTGATCGAAGGGCTGGGGCTGACCTCCGACACCGGGAACGTTCCCTCCAAATCCAAGCACTGGTCGGTTCAACGGCGCAACTGACCGGTTGTACTGGCCGTTCAAGCTCAGCAACGGGTCATACTTGGCCTGCTCAAATGCGATATCGGTCAGCCGGCTCTCCTTGGTCTGGCGGCTGATGGTAATGTCCAGGTTATTCTTGAGTGCCTGCAGAGCCACATCTGCCAGAGAGATGGCTTGCCTTCGACCCGCTTCTGTTCCTTCTAGCGAGCCGGCACTTGCGACGTAGACCAATGGGAGCAGGAAAGTACTCATGACAACTGCGCCCATCCATCGAAACCGCCCACGAGACTGACCTGGTGTCAACATATTCGTCTCCCTTGCTACGGGGTCGTGATTCGTTCATACTACACATGTTGTTGAAAACTGTCATTGATATGCGTGTGAAAGGCGTCGTCATGAAACGGATTGTCATTCTCTCGGCGGCTCTGTTGCTATTCCATTCTCTGGTCTGGGGACAAGTCTCCGGTGTCCGAGGCATCAATGGAGGAGTCGGAGCCCTATTTAGTCTCACCGGTCCCACCAGCAGCCTCTATATAGATGTTCAGGGCACCCACGGTTTTCTGTCCAATCCAGCAGGCACGGGTGGCGCATTTGAATCCTATATCTTCAGGAACCCAAATACCGGCCAGGCTTGGATGGGAGGCATGACAACCCTCGGCCCACAGCTGAACCCGGGCTTGATTGCCGGAGGTGTCCAGAGTTCATTCTCAGGTACGTCGGGAACTTTCGTTCTGTCATCATCCCCCACCGTCATTCCGCCTCCCCC
>DATFDJ010000157.1:0-2933 GCA_035252115.1 Nitrospira sp.
CGAGCCGAGCGGCCAACAAATGCAAGACCTCATGAAGAACCTACAAGAGATGATGAAAAAGCAGGGCAGAGCGGCCAATGAGGCGTGGTCCGGTCATGATCCTTCGATCGACCGTGCGGCTCAGGCTGGCACGCGTTATGCCGTCTGCGCCGAATAAAAAAGCGATGCACCTAGTTGACAGGTTTTTCTAACCAGCGTAGAAAAAAATCTGCGGCCCGTACACATCTCTCCCGATTTCACCAAGAGAGGAGGGTGGACAATGAGCGACGCGACTCCACCTGGTTCGTCAGGCCCGCCGATGCGAGGGCGGGCTTCCTGTCGGTCGCGCTAGCGGGTTCTCTGCTGGCTGTGCCATGACGGCACCCGAGTCCAACCGGAACCAGCCATGCTTTTGAACGGAGAACCGGCCGCTGCGCGAGGAACACAAGCGCCCGGGATCGACACAGTCTCCCACGATCGGAAGCTCCTATTCACCCTGCATCGCGCGGGTCTTGCGGGCCGCGACAACATCGATCAAACCGGCGTCCTAAGCGCCAACCGTGCGGGCGACTTGGCCATCACAGGGCCAGGTCGCCCGTGCTCGTAGTAGAACCGCTGTCTCGGACACATTATTGTGACATCGCTCTCCGGCTCGGCACACTCGCTTTCTGAGTCAATCCGGACCTTCTCTTCGATCTCGTTTCCAGAAATAGTAGACGGGGACCCCGCTCAAGACCGTGACGGCCCCGAACAGCGATTCCTTCGGCCTTTGCACGAGACCGGCGACCACCATCGCGAGGGCACCCAGAACCAAGAGCGACGGCAACAGAGGATAGCCGGGAGCGCGATACCCTTCCCTCGTGGAATCAGTCTGCCGAAAGCGAAACACCGTCGAAAGAGTGAGGGCCATGAACAGAGACAGGACGAGGCCGCTATACACAATAAGCTGCTCAAATGTCCTCGTCACAATCAGCAGGGAAGCCCACAGACTTTGGAGAACGATGGCGCGAACCGGTACGCGAGTGACGGGATGCAGGACGGCGAGCCAGGAACTGAGGAGCCGATCTCTTCCCATGGCCCAATAGACACGCGGTCCGGCCCACGTCATGGCGCTCACCGCCCCTGCAATGGACAGGCAGAGCACCGCGCTGACGATCTGTCCGCCCCGAGGCCCCCAGAGGGCCGCGGCGGTCTTCTCCGCCACCGGCACGATCGGTTCTCGAGCCAATTCGCCGATCGACAATGCCGAAAGATAGACCAGGTTCAGTAAGAGGTAGATCAGCGCGACAAAGAGGGTGCCTCCGATCATGACCACCGGCAGTGTTCGTTTGGGATCCGCGATGTCCCCAGCGATGTAGCCGGTCACATTCCATCCGAGATAACAGTAGGACACGATGACGAAGGAGATCGCTGCCGCTCCCAGCATCGGCGGCTGCGTCGGACTCCCGGAAATGGCCCAACCATCCGTGCGCGCGATTGCGGAGAACCCGCCGACGATGAATCCGACAATGGCAACGACTTTGGCCGTGGTCAACAGAAGCTGGAACCGGCCGCCTGCACGCACACCGCGGCAATGAACGAGAGTCGCCGTCCACAAGAGGACGAGCGAGAGGCTTTTGGCGAGCCATCCGCCCGCATCCTGCACGGGCAGCACACGGAACGCATAAGAGGAGAAACTGATGGCCGACGCGGCGACCGCCGCGCCGAATCCGATCGTGAAGGAGGTCCATCCGCTCAGGAACGCGGCGAGCGGTCCGTAGGCCTCCCGAAGGTAGACATAATCCCCGCCGGCGTGAGGCAGCCGGGCCCCCAGTTCACCGTAGACCATGGCGCCACCGACGGCGAACAGCGCTCCCACGATCCAGAGCACAAGAATCGCCAGAGGGTCCCCGAGATCACGGGCCAGGATTCCGGTCGTGGTAAAAATGCCGCCGCCGATCATGTTGCTGACGAGCACGCATCCGGCGGTGAACCAGCCGATCGTCGCCGGCCCCTGAATCCGGCTGGACTCTGCGGAGGGCTGCATGGGTCGGCAGTGTAATCACGCGAGAAGGGAATTGCGAGGGATCCCCCGGCTTTTCTTTCCCGGCCGGCTCGCATACCATAGGCGCCATGGCAGAGGCCCAAGCGAAGAAGGTTCGCAGCTCGACCCGGGGGAAGCGGCGAAAAAAACCGGCCGGCGCATCGACCGGATTGAGCGCCACGGAACTGCAGTCGGCCGCTCCTCCCGCGGAAGTGGCGCAGTTACACCGGGCGATTGAGGACGACGGCGGCCGGGTACTCGCCGTCTATCGTGAACCCTACGGCGGCAGGTGGGTGGTTCTCGCCGCCTTGCCGATCGAATTCATCGCGCCCACTCCCTACCAGCGCAATCTCTCCGACACGCATGTGAGAAAGTTGGAGACCGTGATCGGCAAGATCGGCCGGTTCCTGGATCCCATCATTGCCGTGCGTCTGTCGAAACCGGACCATGTGGCCAAGTACTGGACGCCGAACGGCAACCATCGGCTCTCCGCCATGCGGACGCTCGGCGCCAAGAGTCTCGTGGCCATTGTCGTGCCGGAAGCAGCCGCGGCCTATCAAATCCTCGCGCTCAATACGGAGAAGGCTCATAACCTCCGGGAGAAGGCGCTGGAGGTCAGCCGCATGTACAGGGAACTGGCCCAGCTTGACGACAGTTCCGAGGAACGCTACGCGCTGGAATTCGAAGAGCCGGCGCTCATCACATTGGGGCTCTGCTACGAAGAAAGACCTCGATTCAGCGGAGGAGCCTATCACCCGATGCTGAAGCGGGTGGACGAGTTCTTGACCTCATCCATGCGGACCTCCCTTGAAACACGGCGGGAGCGGGCACACAAGGTCCTCTCGCTCGACGACCTGATCGTCAAACAGGTGGAGGCACTGAAGGCCAAGGGTTTGACGAGCCCCTATCTGAAGAGTTTCGTGGTGGCCCG
>DATFDJ010000158.1:0-32212 GCA_035252115.1 Nitrospira sp.
CAGAGACTCCGAAGACTGCGACAACAGGATGCGTTGAGACGAATGGTCCGCGAGACGAACCTCTCCCCCTCCGACTTGGTCTATCCGATGTTCGTCGCCGAGGGACGTGATCGACGGGACGAAATTGCTTCGATGCCCGGACAGTTTCGGCTGTCGATCGATCTGCTGGTGAAGGAAGCGGGAGACGTCGCAGGGTTGGGGATTCCGGCTGTCATGCTGTTCGGCATCCCGGACCGCAAGGACGAGCGTGGCAGTTCCGGTTTGGATCCGAACGGCATCGTACAACGGGCCATCAGGGCCATCAAAGATCAGGTGCCGGGCCTCGTCGTCATCACGGATGTGTGTATCGACGAATACACGAGCCACGGTCATTGCGGCATCGTGAAAGACGGACGCATTCTGAACGACGAGACGCTGGAATGCCTTCGCGCGATGGCGCGTACGCATGCAGAATGCGGCGCAGACATGGTCGCGCCGTCGGATATGATGGACGGCCGCGTCGCGGCAATCCGGGCGGAATTGGATCAGGCCGGATTTTCCGATTTGCCGATCATGGCCTATGCGGCAAAGTTCGCCTCCTGCTTTTATGCACCCTTTCGTGACGCGGCGGCTTCTTCACCGCAGTTCGGCGATCGACAGTCCTATCAGATGGACCCCGCCAACGCCCGGGAAGCCTTGCGGGAGATTCTGCTCGATGTCGAAGAAGGGGCCGACATCGTCATGGTGAAACCGGCGCTGCCGTATCTTGATATCGTGGCAGCGGCCAGGACGCGCACCAACCTCCCGATCGCCGCATATCAGGTGAGCGGTGAATACAGCATGATCAAGGCGGCAGCGCGGGCCGGTTGGCTCGACGAAACCCGCGCGATGATGGAATCGCTGCTGTCCATCAAACGGGCGGGCGCCGATATCATCCTGACCTACTTTGCCAAAGACGCCGCCCGGTTGTTGCACTGACGATAATGCTGACCGTGACGCGGGATTTGTCGAGCGCGCGTCCCAATCCGTACCCGGTCGCGACGATCGGGAATTTCGACGGGCATCATCTCGGCCACCGGGCATTGCTGGAAACTGTGGTCGAGTCGGCGCGGCGGGCCCACGGTACGGCGCTGGTTGTGACGTTCGATCCGCATCCCGTCAAGATTCTCGCTCCCCACATCGATCTGCGGTTCCTGACGAGTCCTGAAGAGAAGCTGGCGCGTCTGGAAGCGGCCGGCATCGATGAAGTGGTGTTTCTCGAATTCACGCCGGGCCTCGCCGGGATGGCGCCTGAACAATTCGCGGAGACGGTGCTGCACCGGCAACTTGGTATCGCCGAAGTGTTCGTGGGCGAGCACTTCGCCTTCGGCAAGGGGCGGACAGGCCGGATCGGGGATCTGGAGCGATTTGGAAAATCATATGGATTCGCCGTCCGTCCCGTCTCGCCCGTTGTCCTGGACGGAGAAGTCGTCAGTTCAACGAGAATCAGACACTTGATCCAGGCCGGAGAAATGGACCGGGCTGCCGCGTTGCTCGGAAGGACCTACGCGATCACCGGCGAGGTTGTGCGCGGAGAGCAACGTGGGCACGGATTGGGATGGCCGACGGCGAATCTCCGTCCGCCGCCGCATCGTGTAATTCCACTCGACGGCGTCTATGCCGCACGGGCGGGACTGGACAGAGCGACGTACGATGCCGTCGCGTACATCGGCACCAGGCCGACGTTCGGAACAGGGGAGCGGCTCATCGAGGTGAACCTTCTGGATCAGACGGGGAATCTCTACGGGCGCACGATGACGGTGGAGTTTGTCGAGCGTCTGAGGGGGGATTATGCATTCGATTCGCCCCAGCACCTTTCGGCGCAGATCGCTCGAGACGTCGAGCAAGCGAAGGTCCGTCTCCGCGGGCCATCCCAAGGAGTCCAGTAACATGCCGGTTCCCGCGACTCGGACAAGCCAGTCTCGGTTGCTGAAGCAAATGCGTGACACCGTCCGTCGAGAACAACTCTTCCAACGCGGTCAACATCTCCTGGTGGCAGCGTCCGGCGGACCCGATTCGACCGCGTTGCTCGCGCTCCTGATCGAGCTGGCTCCCTCTTGGAACCTGAACCTGACCGCCGTGCATATCAATTACCGCCTGAGAGGAGAGGAATCCGAGGCCGACGAGACGTTCGTTGCAGATTTCTGCAAGACTCGGCACATTCCGCTGGTCGTCTTACGGCCGAGCTTCATCAGGCAACGGCGTCGGACGTCATTGCAGGAGATGGCGCGCGTCGCGCGTTACGACGCGATGAAAAAGCTCGCGGGAGAGATCGGCGCCGACCGCATTGTCCTGGGTCACACGGCCAACGATCAGGCTGAAACGATACTCATGTGGATGCTGCGAGGTGCCGGACTCACAGGCTTGGCGGGAATGCCCTTTGTCCGGGAGTCATTGATCGTCCGACCGCTGTTGTGCTCGACGAGGCAAGACATCCTGGCGTTTCTTTGCGACGAAGGCTTGACGTATCGGGAGGACTCGAGCAATACCGCGAGCCGGTACCGTCGCAATCGCATCAGACATGAATTGCTGCCTGCCATGGCGGCCATTGTACCGGCCGCGATCCGGATCTTGCAGCGGCAGGCCGGTCTGTTGCGTGAAGATGAGCGGTATTTGGATAAGGTCGCACGCCAGCAATGGTCGCTGCTCGTCGGACGTGATGAGCAGGGAAACCAGGTGTTCAATCGGCAAGCTGTGGCGTCTCTGCCGACCGCGTTGCAACGGCGTGTTGTCCGTCTGCTTCTGAAGACTTACGAATCAGACAAGCGGGTGTCGAGCTTCAGCGTCGTCGAGTCGGTGCGCCGTTTCATCTTGACCGGCGGAGCAGAGGCCTCCCTTCGGCTCCGCAAGGTGGACCTCAGGCGGAAAGGAGAGTCCATCTGTTGTGTTTCCGAACGCAAAGACCCGGTTTGCCCGGATGAGCCCGTTCCCGTGACGATTCCTTCGACCGTCTCTTGGGCTAGAACCGGCGCTCAATTTCGGGTACAACTCCTCAGCAGATCCGATGCGGAACCACTGTCGCGGCAGCGACTGAAACATCAGGCGGTCTTCGATGCAGACCGCTTCTCGACTCCGCTTATCCTGCGCTGTTGGCGTGCTGGTGATCGAATGCAGCCGAGTGGAATGAGCGGAAGGAGCAAGAAGCTCCAGGATCTCTTTACGGATCTGAAGATTCCAAGGGACATGCGGGAGGCGATTCCGGTCTTGGTCGCGCCGGAGGGAATTCTCTGGGTCGCCGGTCTGAGGCAGGACGAGCGGTTTCTTCTTCGGGAGCAATCGACGCGCTGCCTGGTGGTGACCATGACGGACGGATTGCGGGAAGGAGCGCGATAGGATGGAGAGGATCTTCGGCCGGCCGATCGTCACACAGGAGGAGATGCGAGCGAGGATCAAGGAACTCGGGAAACAAATCACCGCCGATTATACGGGCAAGGATTTCGTCTTGATCGGAGTGTTGAAGGGCGCCTATGCCTTTTATGCCGATCTGGCTCGTGCCATCAGGATTCCAATGCGGGTGGACTTCCTGGTCGTGACGAGCTATGGGGCCAGGTCGAAAACCTCCGGAAAAGTCAAGATCGTCACGGAACTGACCGAGAATATCAAAGGCAAGGATGTCCTGCTCGTCGAAGACATCGTCGACTCAGGGCTTACGGCACAGTATCTCGTCAAGACGCTGGCAAAGCACAAGCCTCGATCCGTCAAAGTCTGCACGCTGTTAAGTAAGCCCGAACGGCGGACGATCGACGTCCATTTGGACTATATCGGGTTCAAGATCCCCAATCAGTATGTGGTCGGGTATGGATTGGACTACCGGCAAAAGTATCGCAATTTGCCTTACCTGGCCGTGCTCGATATGGAAGGCGAGCAGGAGTAGCGAACCGTCCGGCGGTTGTCAGCTTCCTCGCCCCTGTGGTAACATCTCAAAAGTTCAGAGTATTTCTTACCGGCTGACGGTGCCATCCACAAGGAGAACTGGATGAATTCCAGGGCAAAGAATCTGCTCTTCTGGGTCGTGGTCGGCCTCTTCATGATTTTGCTGTTCAATCTGTTCAGCGTGCCGACTCATGCGCCTGAAGAAGAAGTCATTTTCAGCGACTTCATGGCCAAGCTCGATAAGGGCGATATCGAAAAAGTGATCATCAAGTCGAACCACGTCAGCGCGGTCTTGAAGGATAAAACGCGCATCAGGACTTATACGGCGGACTATCCTGATTTTGTGAAGGTCTTGCGTGAAAAGGGCGTGCAGATTGAAGCGAAGCCGCCCGACGAGAGTCCCTGGTACATTACGTTCCTCGTCACGTGGGGACCGTTCGTGTTGTTCCTGGGATTGTGGTTTTTCTTGATGCGACAGATGCAGATCGGAGGGAACAAGGCGCTGTCCTTCGGGAAGAGCCGCGCGAGGATGCTGACGGAAGAGCGGAAGAAAGTCACCTTCTCCGATGTGGCGGGGATCGACGAAGCCAAGGAAGAAGTGCTCGAGATCATCGAATTTCTCAAGGATCCCAGAAAGTTTCAGAAACTCGGGGGCCGTATTCCGAAAGGCGTCTTGATCGTCGGACCGCCCGGAACCGGCAAGACGCTGTTGGCGAAAGCCATTGCCGGAGAAGCCGGCGTGCCGTTCTTCAGCATCAGCGGATCGGATTTCGTCGAGATGTTCGTCGGCGTCGGTGCGTCACGCGTGCGAGACCTGTTCGAACAGGGCAAGAAGCACGCGCCCTGCATCATTTTCATCGACGAGATCGATGCCGTGGGCCGGCTCCGCGGCGCGGGCTTGGGCGGTGGACACGACGAACGCGAGCAGACGCTCAATCAGTTGCTGGTCGAGATGGATGGGTTCGACACGACCGAAGGCGTCATCCTGATTGCGGCGACGAACCGGCCGGACGTGCTCGATCCCGCCCTTCTGAGACCGGGTCGATTCGATCGACAGGTCGTCGTCAATCGTCCGGATCTGAGGGGCCGTTCGGAGATTCTCAAGGTCCATACGAAGAAGGTGCCCATCGCTCCCGATGTCGAACTGGAAAAGATCGCCAGAGGGACTCCTGGCTTTTCCGGCGCCGACTTGGAGAATCTCGTCAACGAGGCGGCTCTCTGGGCCGCACGTCAGAACAAGAAAGAAGTCGCCACTGTCGATTTCGAGATGGCCAAGGACAAGGTGCTCATGGGCGCCGAGCGCAAGAGCATGATCCTCAGCGACGAGGAAAAGCGGACGACGGCCTACCATGAAGCAGGCCATGCGTTGATGGCGAAGCTGCTGCCCGGGACGGATCCGGTGCACAAGGTCACCATCATCCCCCGTGGGCGCGCGTTAGGCGTGACGATGCAGTTGCCCACCGATGACCGTCACAACTATTCGAAAGAATTCCTCTACAACAACCTGGCCATCCTCATGGGCGGTCGCGTGGCGGAAGAATTGGTGTTAAAGCACATTACGACGGGCGCGGGGAACGACATCGAGCGCGCTACGGATCTGGCGAGGAAGATGGTCTGTGAGTGGGGGATGAGCGAGAAGCTGGGCCCGCTCACGTTCGGGCGCAAAGAAGAAGAGATCTTCCTCGGGAGGGAATTGACGACGAAACGTGATTTCAGCGACCAAGTCGCCTTGGAGATCGACCTCGAGATCAAGCGTCTCGTCACGGAAAACTACGAACGGGCCAAACGGCTCTTGACGGAACACATGTCGAGTCTCAAGGCGCTGGCCGAAGCGCTGTTGGAACGAGAAGTATTGGATGCGCCTGAGATCGACCAAATCCTGATGCAGTCTTCTTCGGAGACAGTTCCTGCCTAACCGTCCGCCGCAGCTTCTGTAGGCTTCGAGGGCACCGGAGCATTTCGGAAGCGTGGCGCGCGACATCATTGCATAACGGTCGTCTTTCCAAGAGCTTAGCGTACATGATTGTCTTTCCTCTGCCGATCGTGTAAGTCTGCTACTTACGTTTCCTTACAAGGAACGAAGTGCCACACACTTTAGTGAGGAGCGGATGAAACTTCGGGCTGGACCGCGACTCATCGAATGGGACGAACGCCCGCTCGTGATGGGAATCGTCAACGTGACCCCGGACTCATTTTTTGATGGGGGGCGGTTCTTCGATCCTGAGGTTGCAATTGCTCATGCCGTTCGGCTCGCCGAGGAAGGCGCCGACATCCTGGACATCGGTGCCGAATCGACCAAACCGGGATCGTCCCCCGTCGGTGAGCATGAAGAACTGCGGCGATTGATTCCCGTCGTGACCGCTGTGGCGAAGGCGGTCACCATCCCAATTTCGGTCGACACGTCTAAAGCTTCAGTGGCCAAGGCCGCTATCGACGCCGGCGCGGTCATCGTCAATGACGTGACGGCACTGCGTGGGGACAGCGCCATGGCGGCCGTTGTCGCCGACGCTGGAGCCGCAACGGTACTGATGCATATGCAAGGGACGCCGCAGACCATGCAGCAGGCACCCTTCTATCGAGACGTGGTCAAGGAAGTGTCGGCGTTCTTTGTCGAACGGATGCAGTTCGCCGAAGAACGCGGCATCGCTCGAACGCACATCATCCTTGATCCGGGCATCGGTTTTGGTAAGCTGCTCATCAATAACCTTGATCTGTTGGCCAGGCTTCGTGCCTTCACCACATTCGATCGTCCCGTGCTCCTCGGCGTATCGAGAAAAGCCTTTCTCGGAAAAATTACCGACAGGCGGGTCGAGGATCGCCTGTGGGGTACCGCCGCAGCAGTGGCGCTGGCTGTGGAACAAGGAGCCCAGATCGTCCGTGTGCACGATGTCGCTCCCATGCTCGATGTCGTGAAGGTGGCGGCTGCCATCGCACGGCGTAACTTTTCACCGTTACAGGTACAACATGCGTAAACTGTTCGGGACCGACGGAGTCCGGGGCGTCGCCAATCTGGAGCCCATGACCAGCGAGACGGCGATGCAGTTGGGACGGGCGGCCGCTCACCTTTTCATGCGCCGTGCCGGGCGGCATCAAATCGTCATCGGCAAGGACACCCGCGTATCGGGCTATATGCTGGAGTCGGCCTTGACCTCGGGAATCTGTTCCATGGGTGTGGACGTGCTCTTGGTCGGTCCCATGCCCACACCGGCCATCGCCTTTCTGACGAGGAGTCTGCGGGCCGACGCCGGCGTCATGATTTCCGCTTCGCACAATCCGTATCAGGACAACGGGATCAAGTTTTTTTCGAGCGACGGTTTGAAATTGCCGGATGAAATGGAAGCCAGGATCGAAGAGTTAATCGTTTCCGACGAGATCGCTCACCTTCGACCCACCGCCGACGCCATCGGCAAAGCCTATCGCATCGAGGATGCGGCCGGCCGATATATTGAGTTCGTCAAACAACTCCTCCCGAAAAAACTGGACTTTCAAGGCATCAAGCTCGTGGTCGATTGCGCGAACGGGGCCGCCTATAGCGTCGCACCGACCGTGCTGCGTGAACTTGGAGCCAGAGTGGAGGTGATCGGCAACAAGCCCGACGGCATGAACATCAATGCCGGCTGCGGCGCCGTCCATCCCGAGCCGTTGCGCAGAGCGGTGATCGAGCATGGGGCGCACATCGGGATCGCGCTGGATGGAGACGCCGATCGCGCCATTTTCGTGTGCGAGCAGGGAACGGTGATCGACGGCGATCATATTATGGCTGCCTTGGGACTCGATCTGCATCGGAACGGACAGTTGGCCAAGAACACCATCGTCGGGACGGTCATGAGCAATTTCGGTTTGGAATTGGCGCTCTCTCAGTCCGGCATCACGCTGGTGCGTACGGCCGTCGGCGATCGGTATCTCCTCGAGCGTATGCTCGCGGACGGGTTCAATTTTGGAGGCGAGCAGTCGGGGCATTTCATTTTTCTCGATCACAACACGACAGGAGACGGTCTCATTTCGGCGCTGCAAGTCCTGTCGCTGATGAAACGGACCGGCAGGCCGCTGTCCGAACTGGCCACGGCCATGACGGCCGTGCCGCAAGTCTTGTTGAACGTGAAAGTATCGAAGAAGCCGACGCTCGAGTCGGTGCCCGAACTCCAAGTCGCGATCGGAGAAAGCGAACGCCGTCTCAATGGAAGCGGGCGCGTGCTCGTCCGGTATTCGGGTACCGAACCCGTGCTCAGAATCATGATCGAAGGTGAGCGGGATACCCTCATCCGAGAAGAAGCGGACCGCCTCGCACAGATCGTCAAAACGCATTTGGGTTGACGTCGCGTTTCAGCGCTCCCTCCATGGGGCCTATGCTTCCCGCTCTCGTCGTCTTCTTTACCGCCGGTCTCATTACCGGGTCCTTCGCTCAGTATTTTCCCCTCTCGATCTTCTGTTTACTTTCTGCGAGCGCGGTCGTCAGCGCGTGTTTGGAGGGACGCGGGCGGATCGCATCTCGTGACGCGACGATCCTCTTCCTGTCGTTTCTGGCCGGCATCGTCTATTGGAGTTGGACGGTCGAAGGGACCAATCTCGACCGGCGGACGGATGACGAGCAAGAGATGGTACAGGAGGTGTCCGGACGGATCGTCGAACCGGTTCAACAAGCGCCGGATCGCTTGGTCATGATGATTCAAGCCGATGGACCGACGGTAGGAGACATTCCATCGAAACGAATCAAGCTGACGTGGCGTACGCCTGAGCGAGCGTTGTTTCAAGGGGACCGCATCCGTTTTCGAGGAAAGCTTCGCGCGCCGGGCGGGTCGCTCAATCCCGGAGGATTCGATTATGCCGCTTACCTGGAACGACATAGCGTCGAGGCCGTTTCGACCGTATCCGGGCCGGAAGGGGTGGAATTGCTGGAGTCGGGACGGGGCGATGCCCGTTGGATATTGTGGAATCAGTTCGATCGCTGGAGAGAACGTATCCGTACCGCAGCCATTCGAACGGTGTCGCAGCCGGCGCTGGGAGTGTATTTGGGAATTATTCTCGGAGATCAAGGCTATTTGGACCCCGATATCCGTGATCAATTCATGGTCACAGGCACGGTCCATCTCCTTTCCATCTCGGGCAGCCATCTAGGACTCGTCGCCATACTGACGTTTCTGCTCGTGAGGCGAATGCTTCTGCTTCTTCCTGCGACATGGTTGTTGCGGTTGTCTCGGACGACCACGCCGACCCGCGTGGCGGCATTGACGACCGTGTTTCCGGTCGTCTTCTATGCGTGTCTGGCGGGAGCGGAACTGGCCACGATTCGCTCGTTGTTCATGATACTCACAGCTCTACTCGTCCGGTGGCTCGGCTATGAGCAGCGGATATTTCATGCGCTGGCTTTGGCGGCCGCGATCATGCTCGTGCACGACTCTCGAGCCGTATACGACATTTCATTTCAGCTCTCTTTTCTCTCGGTCGGTACAATCGCCGCATGGCTCCAGCTTTCTGCGAACAATACAGAAACGCAGCCAGTCGAACCGCCTCGACTACAAAGAGCCCTGGGCTGGGCAAGGGATACGGTGCTCATCAGTGCGGTCATCACGCTCGTCACATTTCCGCTGGTGGCGTTCTATTTCAATCAACTTCCGTGGCTGGGATTGTTGACGAATCTCCTTGCGGTTCCTGTGATGGGCCTGGTCCTTGTGCCGATCGGTCTGCTCGCCGGAGTTTGGGAATTGATCGACGGGGGAATGCTGCTTCCTTGGGGTTCGTCCATTCAAGTCCTGACCGACCTGTATATTCGCGGGCTCGCCGTCGCAGCCCGGATTCCATGGGCGGAATGGCACGTCGCATCCCCGTCGATTCCGATGATGTCGCTCTTCTATGTGTCATTGATGGTGCTATGGATAAAGCCGAAGAAAGTTGTCGTTCGGTGGCTTGCCGGCGTTTGTGTGTTCGCTCTCGTGCTGTGGTGGGGGTGGTCGCCGCGATTATCGGTCGACGGAGAGCGGTTCCGCGTCATGTTTCTTGACGTCGCGCAGGGTGACAGTACGGTGCTCGAATTGCCCGGCGGACAAGTCGTATTGATCGATGGAGGACCGACCTATGAGCGTTTCGATATGGGCCGGGGGGTGGTGGGACCATATCTTTGGAACAGAGGCATCAGGGCCATCGACTATGTCATAGCCACTCATCCCCAACTCGACCATGTCGGAGGGTTGGCGTGGGTGCTCGACCACTTTTCCGTCGGAAGCTATTGGGGAATCGGGATGGCACGGGACGAGGTATTCTATGACCGTCTGGAAAAGGCTCGCCTGCGGCGTGGCCTGACGGAACATATCGCGCAAAGCGGAGAGACGATCGAGCTTTCACCGGACTGCCGTTTGTCGATCGAGAATCCACCGGACATCGGAGCATTGCTTCACGATCGAAAAGGAGGACGGGATCTGAACAATCGCTCCATCGTGACACGGCTTCTCTGCGGAGGTCATACGATGCTCTTTCCAGCCGATGTCGAACGGGATGCCTTGACGCGCATGACGGTCTCTCGACGGGAACCGGTCGAGGTATTGAAAGTGCCTCATCACGGGGCGGCGAGTTCCTTGGATGCCGGCTGGGTCACCTCCTTGCAGCCTGCCTACGCCGTGATTTCCGTGGGGCGACATAACCCGTATGGGCACCCGGCGGCGACTGTACTCCAGGTTTATGATGAGCAGGGGATTCCGCTTTGGCGAACCGATCGCGACGGCGGCGTATGGATAACGGGTGGCCGTCTCGGGTCTTCACTCGAAATCCATACGACCCGTTCTCAACGCATACAACCCACCATCCCATCCTCGGTGTGGAACGCTGAAAAGTCGAATTGGGAGCGATTGGGCCAGCAGTGGCTCCAGCGGATGTAGATCGTTCCGCTCGTCACGCAGCCTGTTCGGCGCCGTACATTTTGAATGAGAAGAAGAGGCAATTGCGTGCACCAGATTGGATCTAATTCCGAGCTGCAGCCATAAGTGCTCAATTTTACTCATAGGCGAATGAATACGGATAAGGCATAGCGTGTGCAAAACCCCCCGCCACGTGGATTCTCTCGCATTCGCTTACCTAAGGAGCCGCCAATGCCGAAACTCGTACGGATTGTGATTCAGCTCCCGGTGGAATTGAAAACTCAATTGGATGCTTTGAAACAGCAGGGCTACACGACCAGTGGGTTCATCAGAGCCATGCTCGAGCGTGAACTCGGAAAAATGGAAGAGCAGCAGGCCACGGTTCTCCCCCTAGCCAAACGCGTGAATAGCCGGTAAAAAACCTACTTCCCACGTCTCCCCCCTGCAGCAGTTTTCATGCATCGGTAGAGTAACAGACCGGCCGGTGTCGTACGGCCATCCATCCTCATGTCCCTGCGGTCTTGCACTGCCCCGTCATTCCCGGCTACAAGATCCGTATGGTTCCCACGGTAGAATGGCATAACGGCGCTGTCCGCCTGCTTGACCAAAGCCGGCTTCCTCAGCACGTCGAATATCTGGAGTGCCGCACGGTCGAAGCGGTCGCACAGGCCATTGTGGATCTGAAGGTCCGCGGCGCGCCCGCGATTGGTGTGACGGCGGCGATGGGCGTGGCGCTTGGCGCGCAATCCATTGCGACAGAACACTCCGACGTCTTTTTAAAGGAAGTCCGGGCGATCGGCGAACGATTAGCCGCCACAAGGCCCACGGCGGTGAATCTCTTTTGGGCGATCGATCGAATGATGCGCAAATTGGAAGACCTCAGGGGGCAACCGATCGCGTCCATCAAGGCCGCGCTGATTGCCGAATCTCAAGCCATCCACGACGAAGACATCGCGTTATGCAAAACGATGGGGCGGCATGGGGCCGGATTGATCAAGGACGGACAGACGGTACTGACCCACTGCAACGCCGGAGCCCTGGCGACGGCCGGTTATGGAACGGCGCTCGGGGTCATTCGAGCCGCCTGTGAACAGGGCAAGAAGATTCAGGTCGTCGCGGACGAGACCCGCCCCGTCTTGCAAGGGGCGAGACTGACGGCCTGGGAATTGATGCAAGATCACATTCCTGTCACGCTCATTACGGACAACATGGCGGGCGCCTTGATGCGGCAAGGACGGATCGACATCTGCATCGTCGGAGCAGACCGAATCGCGGCAAACGGGGATGTCGCCAACAAGATCGGTACCTATTCCGTAGCCGTGTTGGCTCGCGCCCACAACATTCCATTCTATGTTGCCGCTCCCTATTCCACCATCGACTTGCGCACCAAATCGGGCGATGAGATCGCGATCGAGCAGCGCACTCCCGGCGAAGTCACCACGATCCACGGAAGCCATCCGATCGCTCCGGACGGTGTGCCGGTGTTGAATCCCGCCTTCGACGTGACGCCCGCGGCGTTGATCTCCGGCATCATCACGGAACGCGGGGTCATCAAGCCGGAGGAATTGGCCCGGCGCTTTTCGGCGTAGCCCACGTCAGCTTGCATGTGAGCAAGGCCCATCCTTATAATGACGCCTCGGTTTTGCCGGGCAGCGCAATCAGATTGGAGGAAGACTTCAAGCGATGAGTGAACGAACGCTCGCGATCATCAAGCCGGATGCCGTGAAGAAGCAGGTCATCGGGGATATTATCAGTCGGTACGAAAAAGCCGGCTTACGACCGGTCGCGATCAGGATGATGCGGATGTCAAAACCTACCGCCGAAGGATTCTATGCGGTTCATAAAGCGCGTCCTTTCTTCGACAGTCTTTGCACGTTCATGTCGTCCGGTCCCGTCATCGTGCTGGTCCTGAACGGCGACGATGCAATCAAGAAACATCGTGACCTGATGGGGGCTACGGACCCGGCAAAAGCCGACAAAGGCACAATTCGGGCTGCGCATGGCACGAACATCGAATACAATGCCGTGCATGGTTCGGATTCGCCCGAGACCGCGCGAACCGAGATCGCCTATTTCTTCCCGGAGATGGAACTGATCGGCTGACGATCATGATGGAGAGGCGCGTATGATCCCTGCGGATTTGCGGTATCATCGAGAACACGAGTGGGTCCGCGTGAACGGCGGACAGGCGACGGTGGGGATCAGCGATTTTGCCCAGGATGCGCTCGGCGACATTGTGTTCATCGATTTGCCGAAGACCGGGACGCCGGTGAAGGCCGGTCAACAAATCGGTGAAGTGGAATCGACGAAGACGACGTCGACCATCTATACGCCCGTGAGCGGAACGATCACGAGCGTCAATGCCGATCTCAAGGACCATCCGGAAGTGGTCAACAGCGATCCGTACGGCAATGGCTGGATGGTGGTCATCGATGTGACCACGCCGGCCGAAATCGAGACCTTGATGACCGCTGCTCAGTACGAATCGTTTCTCGCAAACCAAGCGCAGTAATTCGATCCATGTGCACGCTCCTCATCATTCCTGGCGCCGGGCAGCGCTGGTCTGTCGCTGTCGCTTCCGCGCGTAGGCCCCGCGAAGCACGGCAAGGAGACGGTCCTTCACCAAGCAGGAGGGGAGCCGGCTGATGATCGGTTCGCTGCTCACGAAATTCGCAATGATTGCGGTCACGATGGGGCTCGTCTTTTGGATCGGCTGGACGGTTCCCGAGGAGAGACGATTCGAGGGGAACGCGGCCGCCCCGAAGCCACAAACTGTATTGCAGGGCGGACCGGCGGCGCAGACTGCGACAGCCGACGTTCCGGCACCGAAGAATTCGGTGGGAATTCCGAAGCCCCTGCACTCATCTTTTGCCGCCGGATCGCCTGAACAACTTGATCTGAATCGTGCGACCGAACAAGATTTTGTTGCTCTCCCGGGAATCGGCCCCGTGTTGGCGGGTCGGATCGTGGAGTATCGGAAGGAGCTTGGAAGATTCCAACAGGTGGAAGATTTGCGCGACGTCAAAGGGATCGGGAAAAAGAAATTCGATCGGATCAGAAACCTGGTTCGCGTGACGATTCCGTCGCATCCGGCGAAAGAAGCAAAGAAGACGACATGAGCGAAGCCGCGCGACAACTGGATCTGATCCTTCGTGGCGTGGTGGAAGTCATCCACCAGACCGAGTTGGAATCCAAGCTCGCACGATCGTTAAAGGAAGGCAGGCCGCTGCGGATCAAAGCCGGGTTCGACCCGACGGCTCCCGATCTGCACTTAGGCCATACAGTTCTGATTCACAAGCTGAAACATTTTCAGGATCTCGGGCATCATGTGATTTTTCTCATCGGAGACTTTACCGGCCTGATCGGCGATCCGACCGGCGTATCGGAAACGCGAAAGGCGTTGACCAGCGAGCAAGTCCGCGCGAATGCCACGACCTACGAAAGACAGATTTTTAAAATATTGGACCCGACACGGACGGCGATCGAGTTCAATAGCCGGTGGATGGGGCCGATGACCGCCGAAGCATTGATCGGTCTGGCCGCACATTATCGTGTGGCTCGCATGATGGAGCGCGATGATTTTCACAAGCGTTTTGAAGAGCAAAAGCCCATCAGCGTGCATGAGTTCCTCTATCCGCTGATCCAAGGATACGATTCGGTTGCACTGAAGGCCGATGTCGAGCTCGGAGGAACCGATCAAAAATTCAACCTGCTGGTTGGACGGGAGCTCCAGCGCGACTACGGCCAAGAGCCGCAAGTCGTCATCACCATGCCGTTGCTCGAAGGTACGGACGGCGTGAAAAAAATGAGCAAGAGCGTGGGGAACTACATCGCGCTCGAAGACAAGCCCGCCGAGATGTTCGGGAAGATCATGTCGGTCAGCGATGCGTTGATGCTGCGATACTACGAGCTGCTCACGACGGAAGATTTGACCGCGATCGCGCGCGCGCATCCGATGGAAAGCAAGCAGCGCTTGGCGGAACTGATCGTGGCGCGATATCACGGTCGGGAGGCGGCCCGGCAGGCTCGCGAAAATTTTCAGCAGAAGTTTCAGGAGCGGGAATTTCCTGACGAACCCGACGTCCGACTGACCCTGAACGAGACCGACCTCAAGCCAGGCAATGTCATCAGTCTCACCGACCTCGTCGCGAGAACCGGCTTGGTGCCGAGCAAGAGCGAGGCGCGCCGGCTCATCATTCAAGGAGGGCTGGAAATCGACCAACGGAAACACAGCGATGTCAATGAGCTGCTCACGCTCGTGTCCGGGAAGACGTATCGGCTGAAAGTCGGCCGGAGAAAGTTCGCCCTCGTGGAGGTCCGGGCGTAGCGCGCGAGCCCTACGCTGCCCGGCGGAGAGAGTCATACAACACATCAGGTGCAAGAATGCCACTCACAGTGCGCGTAGACGTGAAAACCGAACGACTGATTCAGCGACTGGCTCGAAAGAGGGGTCGGAACAGGAGGAGGTCGAGCGACCCTATGAAACCGTTCGGGATCTGCTCGGCAGCGTCCATGGGGGTCCCTCTGACCTCTCCGTCAGAACAGGCGAGCAGTTTCAACGGATGATACATGCCAGCGTCGTAGGACCTAATCATGGTGCTAGCGGACGCCGGTCCTCTCATCGCACTGCTAACCCTAGAAAGCGAAGAGTTGTCTCGGATGAGAGAGCTCATGAAGAAATATAAAGACCTTCCAATGGATCTGGCCGATGCGGCGCTGGTGGGCGTGGCAGAAAGGGAAAAGATTCGGCGCGTCTTCATGCTCGACCGCCGAGACTTTGAGGTATATCGACCGGCAAGGATCGACGGCCGTGCACTACATGCCCAGGTCTCTTATGCTGATTCAGCTGTGTTGAAGATCATTACACTCTATGAGCCAGATCCCGCAGAGTGGTATGATTACCGGCAGCGGAGGTAGGCATGTTTCGTTGTCATGTGTGCGGAAAGACTGAGTCGCGTGAAATGCTCGTGAGTGAAGTATTTGACATCGACGGCAAGCCTGTTCGTGTGGAAAACATTCCCGCAACAGTTTGCACAAACTGCCGTGAAGCAGTATTCAGCCGCGAAACCACCGAGCGGGTCCGCCGCATGGTTCATGGCGAAGCAAGGCCGGTAAAATCAATTCAAATGGATGTGTTTGCCTATACGGAGTAGCCATCCAGGTCTCTGGTCTTCTCTCCCTCACCGATTACTGCGTACTGCACCGACTACCGACCACTGATTACAATCCTCCGCCTGCCGGCCGCCGCCCACGGTCCACAGGCTATAGGCTCCCGACTACCGTCCACAGTCCTCCGCCCACTGACCCCATATTATAATGGTGGCGGGAAGAAATTCCTCATTTCGGGTCTATCCCTTTCCGCCCAACGAGATAAACCAGACACATAAATCGTTGTTTTGGTTGTCTTGGTTTGGTTTCTCTTGTGCCGGCCTGTTCCTCCAGAAACCAGATAGAACAAATAGACCAGACAGACCAAATAAACCAGACAAACCAGATCCTGTCGTTTCCGCCAGGACCCCCTTTGGAATGGGTGATTTCCGAGTAGTAATAGGAGTATTCTTCCGCCCATGCTGGGTCCGGAAGGCGCGTCTAAGACAAAGCTCGAAGACCCTCCAGCCCAATGCTGCTATACGCGGCATCCTGCCCGATGTTCTCGTCACCGTGGTCTCTGTAAAGTGGTTCGGATCTGAAGCCATCGAACTGACCTACAAAGATCCAAGCGGCCGAGTGGCCAATCAACTGCTTTATCGGCATAACGAATCTAGCTTGGAATTGGTCGAAGCCGGTCGTCCTTGGAGCTTCGATGGTGACGGTGCGCTGTTCAGACTCGTTTCAGAAGCGCATCGTATCCGTCTCGCTCATCTCTTTGATCCTGTACTGGCAGTTCACACCTCGGTAGTTGATCCTCTGCCTCATCAGATAACAGCTGTTTATGAAGCGATGCTGCCCCGTCAGCCCCTGCGCTTCTTGTTAGCTGATGACCCTGGCGCCGGCAAGACGATTATGGCCGGTCTACTGATGAAAGAAATGATCGCGCGTGGTGATCTCCAACGGTGCCTGGTTGTGTGCCCCGGAAGTTTGGCGGAGCAATGGCAAGACGAACTGTACCGCCGTTTCCATCTGCCATTTAAAATTCTCACGAACGATCAACTTGAGGCAGCGCGGACAGGGAATTGGTTCCTTGAAGAAAATCTCATCATCGCTCGCCTGGATAAACTGTCCCGCAACGAAGATGTGCAGCAGAAATTGCAGGCCCCGGATGGGCGCTGGGACCTCATCGTCTGCGATGAAGCGCACAAGCTGTCTGCGACCTACTTTTCTGGGGAGATCAAGTACACGAAGCGCTACAAGCTCGGCCAGCTGCTGTCCACATTAATTCGGCATTTTCTACTCCTCACGGCGACTCCGCACAATGGCAAAGAAGAAGATTTTCAGCTCTTCATGGCGTTGCTGGACGGCGATCGCTTCGAAGGCAAGTTTCGTGACGGCGTGCATCAGGTCGACGTCTCTGACCTGATGCGGCGCATGGTAAAGGAAAACCTCCTCAAGTTTGACGGCACACCGCTGTTTCCCGAACGGATTGCATACACGGTTCCTTACAAGCTGTCCGATCAGGAGGCGCAGCTCTACAAGGCAGTGACCGACTATGTCCGCGACGAATTCAATCGGGCTGATGCGCTCGACAACGATAAGCGGGCAGGAACAGTAGGGTTCGCATTGACCGTTTTGCAGAGGCGTCTTGCGTCCTCTCCTGAAGCGATCTATCAGTCACTTCGCCGCCGCCGAGAACGCCTCGAAAAACGCCAACGAGAGCTGGAGCTCCTTCACCGCGGCGCACAAAGCACCACCATTGTGGATGACGGCCGCTTGCTAGATGAGGACGAGGTCGAAGATCTGGAGGACGCACCCGACAACGAAGTGGAGGCAGCAGAAGAAGAGATACTGGACAGGGCCACGGCTGCCAGAACAATAGCTGAGCTCAAAGCCGAAATCGCAATCCTGGACAATCTGGAGACACTCGCTCTCGCTGTACGAAAAAGCAACACCGATACGAAATGGAGGGAGTTAGCGGCGCTCTTTGGCGATATCTTCACGCCTGCGGCCCTCGCAGATCGAGTGGCTGAAAGTTCACCGCCCTATGGGACCGCAGGCGTCTCCGCCCCTAAGCCGTCCGCTCGACAAAAACTCGTCATTTTCACCGAGCACCGGGACACGCTGAACTATCTGGAAAGTCGGATCAGCACCTTGCTTGGGAGGAAAGAAGAATTGGTCATTATTCATGGCGGTATGGGCCGTGAAGACCGGATGAAGGCGCAGGAGTCTTTCCGGCACGACCCCGAAGTGCAAGTGCTTTTGGCGACAGATGCCGCCGGAGAAGGTATCAACCTCCAGCGGGCCCATTTGATGGTGAATTATGACTTGCCCTGGAATCCCAACCGGATTGAACAGCGGTTCGGACGCATCCATCGTATCGGACAAACGGAAGTGTGCCATCTGTGGAATCTCGTCGCGGAAGAGACCCGGGAGGGTGATGTCTATAGGAGATTGCTAGAAAAACTGGAAGAGGCCAGGAATGCCTTAGGCGGGCAGGTGTTCGATGTGCTGGGCAAGTTGCAGTTTGATGGGAAGCCGCTGCGGGATCTGTTGATAGAGGCCATCCGATATGGTGAGCGGCCGGATGTGCAAGCTCGGCTGTCTCGCGTCGTCACGGACGCCTTCGATCGGGCGAAGCTCCGAGATCTCCTGGAGGAGCGGGCGCTCGCTCACGATGCGATGGATGCCAGCCGGGTGTATCGGATTCGCGAGGATATGGAACGCGCCGAAGCCCGGCGCCTTCAACCACATTATATAGAGTCATTTTTCCTTGATGCCTTTCACCGCTTAGGCGGTTCGTCTAAACAGCGCGAGCCTCGTCGATACGAAGTTACCCATGTGCCTGCGCCGGTCCGTAATAGGGATCGGCTCATCGGCATCGGCGAACCGGTCCTCCCACGCTACGAGCGCATTGCATTCGAAAAGGCACTTGTCGCCCCACAAGGTCAAGCACCGGCCGCCTTCGTGTGCCCAGGTCATCCTTTGCTAGATGCCACGATCGATCTTACCCTTGAACGGAATCGAGATTTGTTAAAGCGCGGGACTGTTCTCGTGGACGACCGTGATGCCGGCACAAGACCCCGAGTCCTGTTTTACCTAGAGCATGCCATTCAGGATGCGAGCGTGACTCGACACGGGGAGCGCAGGGTCGTGTCGAAGCGTATGGAGTACGTCGAGCTGAGTGAAGGCGGCACCAGTTGGCATCTTCATTACGCGCCCTACCTCGACTATCGACCTTTGAAACCCGAGGAGCCTTCTGTCGATGCAATCCTTACGCGGCCGGAATGTGGCTGGCTCACACGAGAGTTGGAACACACAGCGCAGGCACATGCGGTCTCCCATGTGGTGCCTGAGCATTTAAAGGAAGTACAAGCTCGCAAGATCGAGCTGATCGATAAGACTGAAGCGGCTGTCAAAGAACGGCTCACCAAAGAGATCAATCATTGGGACCATCGTGCCGAGCAGTTGAGGCTCCAAGAGCAAGCAGGCAGGGCGAATGCCAAGCTGAACTCGGGCGAAGCGCGTAAGCGAGCGGATGCTTTACAGGCTCGCCTTGAGAAGCGACTTGAAGAGTTAAAGCAGGAACGCCAGTTGTCACCGCTTCCTCCTGTCATCATCGGGGGATTCCTCGTCGTGCCAACGGGCTTGATCGCAGCTATGAACGGCCGTCCGGTTACGACAGCAGAGACACCTGACACGCAGGCGTCTGCCGCTCGGGCGCGAGCGATCGTTATGGACATAGAGCGGACACTGGGCTTTGAACCGGTTGATCGTGAAAACGACAAGCTGGGGTATGACATCGAAAGCCGGATACCGGGCACTGGGAAGCTGCGATTCCTGGAAGTGAAGGGCCGCGTGACGGGCGCTGACACGATCACTGTTACGAAGAACGAGATTTTGTACTCACTAAACAAGCCGGATGACTTTATCTTGGCGATTGTCGAGTTTGAGAACGAAAGCACACACCGGGTCCACTATGTGCGCCAGCCATTCCAACGGGAGCCGGACTTTGGCGTAACGAGTGTGAACTATAACTTTCGCGACTTGCTGGCAAGGGCAAGCTCGCCATCCTGAGGTCTGGGCCGAGATGGGTTTTTGGCACACTGGTTATTTCGAATTTCACGAGCCGTCTGGACTTGAGGGCTTGGTGTTAGAGCCCTCGCCGCCGGTATTTTCCTGCTCTCAATGCAGCTCAACCTACGCCTCAACAGAAGAACTGCGAAAACACCGCTTCGAAAGTCATCCAACGCGCAAACCCACTCTCTACGTTCATGGCAGGGAGGTCGGCGCGCATCCGCTCCGCATCACGAAGAAGCTAACGGATACCGATGTGCAGATAGAACAGTGCGAAAGCAGGAAGTTGAGGTAGCCTTACCGCTGGAGGCGATCAACCGTGCTGCCAGAGACGAGAAGGCTGTGCCACGACCGGGTCACCCTCAAACCATGCATTATTGGTGGGCACGGCGGCCATTGGCGGCAGCGCGGGCGGTTATCTTTTCCCAGATGGTCGATGATCCGTCATCCCTTCCTGAGCTCTTTCCGACTGAAAAGAAGCAGGAGAAAGAGCGGCAGCGGTTATTCAAGATTATCGAGGACCTTGTTCAGTGGGAAAACACGACGAACGAAAAGGTTCTGCAGGCGGCGCGTGATGAGATTTGGCAGAGCTGGCGGCGAGCCTGTGCTGATAATGCCGACCATCCGCGAGCCAAGGAACTCTTTAACCGCAACAAGCTCCCAGCTTTTCACGATCCATTTGCCGGAGGCGGTGCTTTGCCGCTTGAAGCACAGAGGCTGGGTCTAGAGACCTATGCGAGTGATCTCAATCCAGTAGCGGTGCTTATCAACAAGGCGATGATAGAGATTCCGCCGAAGTTTGCCGACAGGCCGCCGGTGAATCCCGAGTCTCGCGGCGACAAGGCACTGTTCAAGAAAGAATGGCATGGGGCGCAGGGCCTGGCAGAGGACGTGAGGTACTACGGCAAGTGGATACGGGACGAAGCCGAAAAACGCATTGGCCATCTGTATCCGAAAATCGAAGTCAGTAAGGAGATGGCCAAGGAAAGAGCCGACCTCAAACCCTATGTCGGAAAGAAACTTACCGTGATTGCCTGGCTCTGGGCGCGCACTGTGAAGAGCCCAAACCCGGCATTCTCACAGGTGGATGTGCCGCTCGCCTCCACATTCATGCTTTCAACCAAAGATGGAAGGGAGGTCTACGTCGAGCCAGTAATCAAGGGTAGCGATTACCAGTTTAGGGTGACAGTGGGTAAGCCGAAGGACGCGGAGGCTGGGAAGAATGGCACGTCCGCGGGAAAGCGAGGTGGGTTCCTGTGTTTGATGTCGGGCACGCCAATTCCATACAGCTACATTAGAGCTCAAGGCTCGGCGGGACGGATGGATGTACGCCTAATGGCGATGGTGGCTGAAGGCGAAAACGGACGCGTGTATTTGTCACCGACAGCCGAGCATGAGGCAACAGCTCGCAAAGCAAAGCCAGAGTGGAAACCGGATATAAGTCTACACGGCAAGTGCCGTGTCAATGTCTCGAACTATGGAATGGAAACTCATGGTGACCTCTTTACGCCACGCCAGCTCGTAGCACTTACGACCATCTCGGATTTGGTGGGCGAAACACGTGCCCACATTAGACGAGATGCGCTCGCAGCCGGGTTGTCCGATAGCAACAAGCCACTACATGACGGAGGGAATGGTTCAGCTGCATATGCTGAAGCGGTTAGCGTCTACCTAGGATGCGCTTTAAGTCGACTCGCAAGCTACAACAATGCGATTTGCCACTGGAATATGAAAGGAGGCAGCGTTGCTCAAATATTTGCTCGCCAAGCAGTGCCTATGTCCTGGGACTTCATCGAGGTAGGTTTGCTTGAAAAGATGAGCGGAAACTGGATGGGAGGAATCGAGTGGGTTAGTGACGTATTCGCAAACCTGGACGTTTCGTTCCCAGGATCTGCTAGCCAAGCTGACGCATGCCAGCAAGCGCTGTCTTGTGATCGAATGGTGTCCACAGATCCGCCTTACTATGACAACATCGAATATGCCGACCTATCTGACTTTTTCTACGTCTGGCTGCGCCGGTCACTGAAACCTGTATTCCCCGAGCTCTTCGCCACGCTCGCAGTGCCCAAAGATGAGGAGCTTGTGGCGACTCCTTATCGCCACGGAAGCAAGGAGAACGCAGAGAAATTTTTCCTCAACGGTATGACTCAAGCGATGCGTCGATTGGCTGAGCATGCACATCCAGCGTTTCCCATAACTATCTACTATGCCTTCAAGCAGTCGGAGATCGACAGCAACGCCGGCACCGCCAGCACAGGGTGGGAAACATTCCTCGACGCCGTAATACGGGCTGGCTTTGCTGTTAGTGGCACTTGGCCCATGCGTACTGAGAAGCAAGGTCGAATGATAGGTAACGACACTAACGCCCTTGCCTCCAGCATTGTCCTAGTCTGTCGCAAGCGCGAATCAGAAGCACGCAGCGCCACTCGCCGCGAGTTCGTGAACACGCTCAAAACAGCGCTACCCGCTGCATTAGCCCACCTCCAGCGTGGCAACATCGCCCCCGTAGACCTCGCGCAGGCAGCGATTGGCCCTGGCATGGCGGTCTACACCCGCTATTCAAAAGTCGTCGATGCTGAAGGAGAACCGGTGTCTGTCCGAGAGGCGCTCGTGCTCATCAACCATGTGCTGGATGAAACACTGGCCGATCAGGAGGGCGACTTTGACCCTGATAGCCGCTTCGCGCTCGGCTGGTTCGAGCAGCATGGCTTTGGCGAGGGCGAGTTTGGCGTGGCTGACGTGCTCGCACGTGCGAAGAACACGAGCGTGGACGGCCTCAAGGAGGCGGGCATTCTCGAATCGAAACGAGGGAAGGTGCGCCTGTTCAAGCCCAACGAATTACCCAAGAACTGGGACCCGACTACTGACAGCCGTCTCACCAACTGGGAAATCGTTCACCATCTCATACGCGTGCTCGAATCCAGCGGGGAAGGTACGGCCGCTGAACTTGCTGCCAAGCTTGGTACAAAGGCGGAAACCGCGCGGGAGCTGGCCTATCGGCTCTACACGCTCAGTGAGCGGAAAAAACGTGCAGCCGAGGCTCTGGCATACAACGCCCTCGTACAAAGTTGGTCTGAGATCATGCGACTCGCGCGCGAAGGCGGTACGCCGAAAGCCGATCAGACTGGCCTGTTTGGCGAGGAGAAATAAGCGATGGCGATTACCAACCAGGAGCGTGTCGGTAAAGCACTTGACCTCCTAAAAGACGGCCTTGCGCCCTTCGTTGAACGCGAGCTGAAAGCACAGAACGCTCAGGGCTGGCTGAGTATCGTGCGAGAGTCGATTGGCGAGACGCAAGTCAAACTCTTCAAGGATAACGCGACAGCGAAGTGGGACGCCGCCTCGTTGCTCGCGGTGATTTGGAACCAGTGGAATTCCATCTTCCGGAACACGCTCGGTCAGAGTGAGCGAACGCTCGTCTCGGAGTTGCGCGACGTCCGCAACAAGTGGGCGCACCAGGCTCCATTCTCGAGTGACGATGCCGATCGCGCACTCGATTCAATCGCGCGCTTGCTCACCGCCGTCTCAGCTCCCGAGGCCGACGATGTAGGCCGCATGAAGATGGAGCTTCGTCGCTTGCTGTTCGAAGAGCAGGTGCGGGGGGAGAAGCGAAAGGCGGGCGGCTCGCTCGTGGAAGCCGCAAGCGCAGGCGCGCTCAAGCCCTGGCGCGAGGTCGTCACGCCCCATCCCGACGTGGCGGGTGGACGCTACCAGCAGGCGGAATTTGCTGCCGATCTCTGGCAGGTATACCTCGGTGAGGGAAGCGACGAGTACCGACAGCCAAAGGAGTTTTTTCGCCGGACATTTCTGACGGAGAGCCTGAAGCGGCTCCTGGTCGGGGCCGTAGAGCGACTCTCTGGTAAGGGCGGCGATCCAGTGGTGCAGCTCCAAACCAATTTTGGCGGCGGCAAGACGCACTCGATGCTCGCGCTCTACCACCTGTTTTCAGGGGCGATTCCAAAAGACCTCGCCGGGGTGGACGCGGTAATGGCCGAGGCGAAAGTCTCCACACTGCCGCCGACCCGACGCGTGGTGCTCGTCGGAAACCGAATCTCTCCCGGCAACCCCGTCACTAAACGCGACGGCACCGTGGTGCGGACGATGTGGGGTGAGTTGGCGTACCAGCTCGGTGGGAAGAAGGCATTCGACCGCATCAAGGCCGACGACGAGAAGGCGACCAGCCCGGGGGACAGGCTGTGTGAGCTTCTCAAGGAGCACGGCCCTTGCCTGATCCTGATCGACGAGTGGGTTGCCTACGCACGCCAACTGCATGATCAACGTGACCTCCCGGCCGGTACGTTCGAAACGCAGTTCAGCTTCGCCCAGACACTCACCGAGTCTGCCAAGCAGGCGAGGAATTGCCTGCTGGTGATCTCGCTTCCCGCGTCGGACACGCCGGGCTCTCCGCATGCCCAGGCGGATGACACAGAGGTTGGCGGCATCCGCGGGCGTGAGGCCCTCGATCGGCTTCGCAACGTCGTAGGCCGGCTCGAGTCGTCTTGGCGGCCGGCGTCAGCGGAGGAAGGCTTTGAGATCGTTCGAAGACGCTTGTTCGAGCCGCTCGGAGGCCCCGATGCCTACAAGCAGCGGGACGTGACGGCCCGCGCGTTCGGGGATCTCTACCGGTCACAGGCCGCCGAATTTCCTCCGGATTGCCGGAGCGGCGATTACGAGAAGCGCATCCAGGCGGCTTATCCGATCCATCCGGAAATCTTCGATCGGCTCTATGAGGATTGGTCCACGCTCATCAAGTTCCAGCGAACACGCGGCGTGCTGCGGCTGATGGCCGCCGTCATCCATACGCTGTGGGAGAAGGGAGACAAGAATCCGCTCATTCTTCCCTCGACCATCCCCATTGATGATCCGAGGGTGCAATCGGAGCTGACGCGCTATCTCTCGGACAACTGGGTCCCAATCATTGAGAAGGACGTGGACGGACCTAGCTCTCTGCCGCTCAAGATTGATGCCGAAGTTCCCAATCTCGGGAAATTGCACGCGACGCGGCGCGTGGCCCGAACGATCTATCTCGGCTCTGCCCCGGCGGCGGGCACGGCGCACCGCGGGATCGAGGACCGGCGTGTGAAGTTGGGTTGCGTGATGCCGGGCGAGGCGCCGGCCGTCTTCGGGGATGCACTGCGCCGACTGGCCGCGGCCGCGACGTATCTCTATCAGGATGGCCCTCGTGCCTGGTACGACACGAAGGCGACTGTGACCAAACTCGCCGAGGACCGCGCCGAGCAGCTCAAGCGTGATCCTGACAAGGTGGCCGCCGAGCTGGAGACACGGATTCGTGCTGATGTCAGGCAGAGCGGCGACTTCTTGCGCGTCCATCCGCTGCCTCGGTCGGGCGCCGATGTCCCCGACGATCTTGACGCTCGTCTGGTCATCCTCCCAGCGGAGTACGCCTACAGCAAAGAGAACAGTGTCGCGGAGAATGCCGCGCGCACGATCCTGGAATCGCGGGGGAGCGCGCCGAGGCTGTACCGGAACACGCTGGTCTTTCTCGCCGCAGACAAGGTCCGCCTGCAAGACCTCGACGAAGCCTTGCGCAAGTATCTGGCATGGTCGTCCATCGTACAGGAGAAGGAATCGCTCGACCTAAGTCCCTTTCAGGTGCGGCAAGCTGAAACGCAAAAACAGGCGGCGGATGCCGCCGTTACCACACGGCTTCCGGAAACCTATCAATGGGTCCTCCTGCCTGAGCAGAAGACCCCCCAAGCTGCGATCGAGTGGCAGGCCATTCGGTTGGGAGGCTCGGACCCGCTTGCCGTACGCGCGAGCAAGAAGCTCCGGAGTGAAGACTTTCTCGTCATGGCGCTGGGGCCGACAGTCCTACGCAAGCACCTGGACGACGTGCCGCTCTGGCGAGGTCATCATGTTGAGGTCAGCCAGCTAGTCGAAGACTTCGCGCGCTATCTGTACCTGCCGCGTCTAAAAAGTCACGAAGTGCTTGTTGATGCGATACAGAACGGATTGGGATTGCTGTTGTGGCACCAGGAAACGTTTGCCTATGCAGACAGTTTCGATGAAGCCAATGCGCGATATCGAGGATTGCGATGTGGCGAACGAGTGTTGGTCACGAGCACTGATTCGGGGCTCCTGGTTCGACCTGAAGTTGCGGCCAAACAGCAAGAGGCTGAGGCAAAGACGGTACATGTAACCGGCGAACCACCAGCTCAGGGTGGGACGGTTCAAACTGGAGGTGCAGCGGGAAACGGTAAGGAGGATGGTGCGACGCCCAAAGGGCCACGTAAGCCAAAGCGTTTCCATGGAAGCGTGATACTCGATCCGACCCGCGTCGGACGCGATGCCGGGCGAATCGGCGACGAAGTGATCGCCCATTTGGTCGGGCTGGTGAGGTCCGACGTGAAAGTGACGTTGGAGATCGAGGCGGAAATACCAAACGGCGCGCCGGAGAACGTCGTCCGCACGGTAACTGAAAATAGCAGAACGTTGAGGTTCACAAGCCACGGGTTTGAAGAGGAATGAGACCAGAACAGATCGCGGCATGACAGCCATGCGAACGGCATACGTGTCCTCAGCACCTTTCATTTATCGGGAGGGCGATCTTGTTATGCTTGCAAGGAGCGAAAAGTATGAAGCCCAATTGAAGCATATCCGCCGGACTATGAGGTTTTGGTAAAGGAGGCATTAGAACGAGACGCATTCCTGCTTCAGTTTTCGGGCCTGGCGAAGAGACGTCGTGCTCGTTAGAATGACTGTCTATAAGACTCCGAGCGCATTACGGCACCAGCGGTTTATCGTGCCTTCTCGAAGCTAAGGCACGAGCGGCGGCTAGACACCAACCGGGTGTTCCTGTATAAAGAGAAACCGTTTCAGTGTATTGGAACGGCCTTGAAGGCGGCTCGACAATTCGAAGCGAGCGGGCGTAGCTCAGTGGTAGAGTCCTAGCTTCCCAAGCGGAACAAAGGGGTTGCTCAAGTCATCGATGACTTGGGCAATCCCCTTGTCATTCCTGGCGATTACGCTTTCCTTTGCTCGTTTCTCTTTGTCGCTCTTTGTCTGAAATCTGGCTCATTCGTCGGAATTTTTAACACTGTAATAACACTTGGTCTAGCTGGAAACATTATGAGGGGACGGTGTTGATGAGGAAGGAGTTATGAAAGGATCTTTCGAACATTTTTGAGGAGCATGAAGAGATGCAACGGATCAGTTGGCGACGGGAGGAAATCGAAACGTTCGTAAAACTTTCTGGCTACATCATCTTTTGCGTGGGCTACCAAGGCACGAATTCCTGCAATGTCGGCAGCTTGGAGAGTCCGAAGCATGGCATCCTTTAATAGCCCAGCACCGACCCCTTGTTTCTGCCAGCGGAGATCGACAGCTAACCTGGCGAGCAACATGATTGGAATGGAATGCTTCGCCAGTCCCTTCTTCACTCGCTCTGAGGCATGTTCTTGCTCTACAGAGCCCACAGCGAGAGCGTAGTAGCCGATCACCGTTTCATCGGCCAACCCTACATAGGTCTGCGCCCCTCCGCTGTGTTGATTCTGTAGGGCGTGCTTCTGGAGAAAGCGATTGAGAGCTTCCTGTCCACAGTCGAATGCTTCAACGGTGTGATGCGGTTGAAGCTTTTCGATGCGCCTCGTCAACGCTTTTCTTGAGCGCTTGGTGTTGGCGTCGCGTCAAAGAAGCCTGGTTCTGTTAGGAGACGCTGCATCCGAGGGAGGGGGCGAGTCGGAGCATCCAGTGCAGCCAAGAACTCAGTCCACTTGGCCTTGCTCAAAGGGAACGTTCGGCGATCTGCCAAGGCTTCATCTGCCCGAGCTAGGGCGCTTTCAAGGACAAACGCGCTTACTGTACGATTAGAGACAGAGGCAGCAGCCTCCAGTGTTCGCTTGGTTGAGGAGCTTACTCGAAGATCCAATTTTTCAGTCCGAAGAGTGCGGGCTGACATAGGTCACTCTGTTGTTCCTAAAGATATATCCTAGCAATTATGTTATGTCAAGACAATGTGATGACATTCATCTTACAGTAACTTATGAAAATGATTGGTTTTGGCATGCAATTGAGATGGTCCGTTGCGCCTCAGTATGGTCTTCTATTTTCTTGAAGAATGGGGACAGAAAAAGGTGTCAGGAACCATTCTGAGCAGATTGTCGCTGATCGACTCTCACAAATCCGTCCCATCACAGACGAAGAAAGGTGTCAGGAACCATTAGTGCGTTGTGTTGCTGGAAGGACAGGCAGTATGGGACGGCCACCGAAAGAACTACAAACAATGGTTCCTGACACCTGTGTTCCCGAACTTCTCGGAGCTAAGGCACGAACGGCGGCTAGACAGTAATCGGATGTTCCTGTATTGTCATACCTCAGCGAGCGGGCGTAGCTCAGTGGTAGAGTCCTAGCTTCCCAAGCTAGTTGTCGTGGGTTCAAATCCCATCGCCCGCTCCATACCTTGCTTGACCCGACCGCGAGCTGTTTTGCGCTTTATCGTAATTGTCGCGAGCGGATAAATACCTTGAGTGTTCGAGTCGGCTGTCGTGATTTGAACCCACGACGGGGGATTCCGAAAGGGGGTGCGCCCCTTTCGTGGGGAGCGCACGAGGGGGCCGGCCCCCTCAGTGGGAGCCGACGAGAAGTCCTATTCGAGTCGGCGACGGAGTGTGGTTCAAATCCCATCGCCCGCTCCATACCTTGCTTGCCTCGTTCGTGATGCACGTCGAGCTCTGCACCGGGTCCTCATCAAGATGCCCAACTTGAAGGTTTTCAATCTGCTCGCGTTCTGCTTTCTCCTGCTGTTTTCAACCGGGTGTCACTACTACGAGGAATATCGAGTGATGAAGTCGAAGGCTGATGTGCAGGAGGAGCAGGCCGAGCTGCTGAGAGCCTATCGTCTCTGTCTGACCAAGTATCAGGATGATCCGCCGAAGGCCAAGGAGATGTGTGGGCCGTACACGCAGACGCTTCGCGAAATTGAAGTGCGTCACCAATCGAATCGATAGCCGAGATGCAGAAGAAAGGATTTGTTATGTCAACATCGCGGTGGATGCTGGTATTGCTGACGACGTTCCTGGGCAGCATGATGGGAGGTATGGTCGGGGAACGAATGTTTCCTTCAGAGATTGCCCATGCACAGAAGCCCAATGGAGTGCATGCCGAAGAATTCCTGCTGCTGGATCAAAGCGGGAAGGCCAGAGCCGGATTGGGTCTGGATCAAAACGGCGAAGTGGGTCTGATTTTGACGAGCCGGGATGGGAATCGAAAGTTGGCCTTGTCGCCGGACGAACCGGCTGCCATCAAGTTGACAGATCGATCAGGGCGAGTACTCTGGGCGGCTCCGTAGCACCCGAACACAAGACTACCTGCAAGCGATCCAGCGATCAGCGTGTGTATAAAGGGTAGGCTTAGACGGCCTTGACAACCAGGCCGCTCCGCAAACAGCGAGTGCACACTCGGATCCGCCGTGTCGTACCGTTGATCGTCGCGCGTACACGCTGGAGATTAGGATCGAACGTGCGCTTGGTTTTGTTATTCGCGTGACTGACGTTGTGTCCTGTCTGGTGTTTCTTCGAACAAATGTCGCATACGTATGCCACAGGAAACTCCTTCGTCCAAGTCGGTAGTGTGCGAGACTCTAACATAGCGGCTATTGCAGTGACAAGCGCTGATGGGGGCTGACGACTCATGAATCTACAATCGATTCATGAGCGCCGTGCTCCGGATGGCGGAGCATGTCGCGGGACAACGTGGTGTACAGGTGCGATGATGGCCGGAACGCTGATATCGAAGGACGGATCTCCGCCGTCGTCAAGACGATCCCTGCCGACACTATAGAGCTTCTGCTGAGTGGGGCTCCACAGCATCGGAAATCCCGAAAAAGGGTCGAAGTACCGGGAGCCCACTTCCGCCAACCTGCTGGGAACGGCAGCGGTCGCGTTCGGCTTCCGTAAATGCACTTGCAGCGAGGTAAGGCGCAGGCGTGTGTCGGTCTCCATCAGTTGGTCCAGGATGATGTCCCAGTCCGGTTCCGCGAGAGTTGGGTCCAGAACGCCTTCGACAATTCCCCGTCCGATAGCACGTTCAATCTCTCGTAGTCGCGGTATCCGGCCGCCTGTCATCGAAGCATCGATAAGCCGGTCATAGTAGACCGCATAAATGTCCGCCGTGCGTTGGCTGCCGAGCAGAACTGAAAAAACGGACCGATTGGTCGGGTGCTCAATCCTATCGAAGGCGTCGACAGGGAAGTGAGCCGCTCCTGAAAGCCATTGCAGTTCGTCATCCCGCTCAGCGGATTCGCCGCGGCCCGACCCCGTGACGTTTTGCCGGGCTGCCAGCGCCACCTGGTGTTGGATAGGCCAGCGCAACGAATACTCGGATTTCGTCATGGGCACCATGAGCTGCAACGCCGCTTCCAGGATCTGTTTGTCGACTGTCGGTCGAGATAACATTCGAGACAGCAGTTTGGCGTCGTCCTGAATGACGACTTGAGCGGCAACTTTCGTCGTCGTCGTTGCCGCTTCACGAAGTACGATACGCCAAAAGACCAGTTCCTTATGAAGCCGATCCAGGCCCAGACCGGCGGAGCGGGCGAATCCTTCTGCAATATACAGTCGGTGAGCCACCATGATGTCTTCGTAGCGCGGAGTGGCGCGTTGACCGAATCCCCAATCCTCGAACGGGATTCCAAGGCACCGGTCGTAGCGTTCCAGGAGAACACGATGGCGATCCACCATCGGATGGAGCGACGAATCCTTACCGGTCTTCAATTCCGTCAGCGGATCGTCGACGTCCCATGAGGAAACCACAAGCCGAAATGGCATCGGGACGTGAAGATCGGATCGTCCTGCTCCATCATAGTTCAGACTTCTGCCGGCAAAAATCTCACGGGATTCCACCCACATGTCATAGCCGACTTTCGCGGGGTCCGATGACGGCGACGCGGAGAATCCGATCAAATGAAAATAGGCATTCCGATAAGGATCGGTGAGATGATGAACGGGAGGTTCCGCAAGATGTGCCAGGGAACGACCGAGGAATTCACCTCGCGGCGTCCAAATCATCTCGGTAACTTGGACGACCGCCCAGAGAGCCGCCAGCACAAAGACCACACGCCTCATACGTACGCTCGGCTAAGGGACGGACGCTAAGGACGCGTCTTCTGCCCTGTTCTCGACGAAATCCGAGCAAAGCTTATGCCGCCATTGGTCCGAAAAAGCATTGATGCCGAGGCGCTTTTATCGATCCGATATCGCCCTTGTCGGCAGTAGGAAGCATGGAGAACCCTCGGGGGCGGACAATAATGAACTTGACAAGTTTTGTCCCTCTCTCCTAGAGTGCCCCCACAACAGAACTCTCGGGCAAGGGAAGAGGGTGCAATTCCCTCGCGGTCCCGCCGCTGTAATTGGGGACGAAACCCGCTGTTGCCACTGTCTGAAAGGCAGTGACGAGTGACTGGTGATTGGTGACGAGAAAGGATGAATCTCGTCACTTGTCACGGGTCACATGTCACTGTTTCAAGATGGGAAGGCGCGGGGAGTAGGGTGAACCATCAGCCAGAAGACCTGCCTGAAAGGATAATGGCTGGACCCTCGTGGGCTGGGGAACAGTCGAGGATGAAGAAGCGGGTGCAATCCTCAGGGTCTTATCCAGGCCTTGGGGATTTTTTATTTTCAGCACGTTGAAAACGGTTTCCAACCGCGTTCTCGCATCGCTCAACGCCTGCGACGTACGAGGAAAAGTACGTCTCGGCGGTTCGCTCGCTGCGGCCTTGCCGGAAAACCGTTTTGAACGTGCTGGAGTTATTGGACTCTTTTTCCTCGCGATGTTCTGTAGCGCTGATGTTGCGCTTCCGAGCGATGAGATGCAGACCATGAGCAAACGGCGTCAGCAGGGTATTCTGACCGGCATGCCGTTCATGGCGAACATTGCCGTGCGCACGTTCGTCGACGATGCCGGACGGAAGCTCTACATCGCCAAGCCGCCGGCCCGCGTCGTCTCGCTTGCTCCGAGCATCACCGAGATGCTGTTCGCTCTCGGACTCGACGAGCAGATTGTCGGCGTCACAGAATTCTGTAACTATCCTGCAGCCGCGCTGTCCAAGCCGAAGATCGGCTACGCTCGTCCCAGCCTCGAGTCCCTGGTGGCGCTTCGGCCGGACCTGATTGTGGCGCCACAGGAATTTCTCCGCGCCGATACCCTCGCCAAACTGGACGAGCTCAAAATCCCCGTGTTCATGCTGGAGGCAAAGACGCTGGAAGATATCCTCGGGCAGATTCAGAGCCTGGGAAAGATTTTCAACCGAACGCCGGCATCCGATGCCGTGACCGGCGTCATGCGGGCTC
>DATFDJ010000159.1:0-9380 GCA_035252115.1 Nitrospira sp.
AAATCCATCTACCCCTACTTATGTAAGGGAAAAGGCTTTGCTTTTTAACGGAAGACGGCGGTGGAAGGCAAGGACTTATTTCGTAAAGAGTATTTTAAAAGGAAGGTGGTTTCGTGGGCGGGAACCCGTTGTCGGCATCAAGGTTTTTTCGATTCCCGGCGTGAAGATTCTGATTTACTTGGGACGGTCCCTGGGGACGTTGGAGCGGACGCCGCCCGGTCGATGTGAAAGCTCAATTGCTCGTCTCGCCGGCCGTCGGGTCTTGGGACGACGGTGTCGCGATCCCCATGAGGCTTGAGGGATGCCCGTGCCTCGATAGGCCGTTTCCCAGGTCGCGGGTTGTTCTTCTCGGGCTGTTCCAGTTGCGTGCGCAGCGCGCGCAGCTCATCCAGTTGACGCTGCGTGGCGGCTAATTGCGATTCTTTTTCCGCAAGACTCCGCTCGTGTTCTCCCACGGCGTTCCGGAGCTCCTGAATGGCAGTCCGCTGTTTCTCGATCTGAGCATGGTCCGAGTCGTGCTGCTTGAGCGCCTTGTGGTAGCGGGTCTCCCATTCCCGTACGAGCTCGGTCTGCTTCTTGAGTTGCTGCTGTAACGACTCGGCTTCGGCAGTCCATTTCTTCACCGTCGCTCGCTGTTCTTCCAGCTCGTGAAGCGTCGCCCGGTGTTGGACCTCTTTTTCGCTGAGCTGCACTTCGAGCCAGTGGACGCGTCCCTGCGCCGGCTCCATGTCGGCGATCTGCGCTTTCAGCCGCTCGACTTCGGAAAATGTTTCATCCATGAGTCTCACACGATCTTGCAGCTCCAACAATTGTTCTTCCCGGAGCCCAAGCGCTTGTTGGGCCGCTGTGCGGGCGGCGTTCGCCTGTCGCACCTCCTGTTCGAAGGCGGCGAGCGTCGCGTCGCTGTCGTGAAACCGCTGGAGCGAGGCGCTGTGTTCCGATTCCAAACTCGACACGCGCTGCGCCGCCGCCGCCAATTCCCGTTGGACGGCGGCCAGTTGCTCGGTTCGAGCGGCCAGGTCGTCTTGCGCGGCACGCGCGGCGGCGTCCGCAGCCGTGATCTTGCCCTCGTAAATCTGAATCGTGGATGACTTGGCCTTCAGCTCGAGCTGCGTCTGATGCAGCGTCTGTTCTTTCTGCTGGAGCGCCGTCGTGACATCATCGATGTGTTGGTTGAGCGAGTGGACGGACAGGTGCCGCAACAGCCAGCCGACGACTGCGCCGATTCCCGCAGCGACGACAAGACAGGTCAGTATCTCGCCGATGAGCAGCATCATACGTCACCGTTTCCTTTCACCTGTAGTTCGATCCGCCGGTTCCGCTGCAGTCCGGCCTTCGTGTGCTCGTTCGTGCGCGGTTTGCTGGCGCCGTACCCGACGGCAATGAATCGGTGGGAAAGCCCTTGTTTGACGAAATAGTCCCGGACGGCTTCGGCGCGGCGGCGGCTGAGCTCCACATTATATTCCGGGGCGCCGTAGCTGTCGGTATGCCCGCCGATTTCGATGACGGAGCGAGGCGCATCCCGTAAGATGGGAACGAGCTGATCCAACGTCGCCCGGCCGCCTGACGTCAAGGTCACTTGATTCGATTCGAATTCGATTCTGCCGCGGGCCAAAATATTGTTCAGCCGCGTCTGTAAGGACGCGCGAATGGGACGGCCGGACGCGGCGGACGTCGAAGCCAGGACGTGATCTTCCAATTCGAGGCCGGCGGCAGTCATGGGGGCCACGGTGCGCAGGAGCGTCGTCTTGCTCTGTTCATTCGCCACGCGGCCGCTCAACACGATGGAGCGGCCGTCGATGATCACGGAACCCCGCCCGCTCATCTGCCGGAGGACGGGAAGAATGGCCGGCACGCCATCGAGCCAGGACGCGGCTGCGACTTGCTGGTCGACGCTCAATTCGTCCACGATTCGGATTTTGGCGTCATCGTAGCGCGCATGCGCTTCTCGAAGAATGGCGTCGCGGCTCGCGGAGTCCGGAAGGGAACCTCGCAGCGTCAACGTGCCCTCTTCCAGCCGCGCATGGAAATTGGCCGGAAGACTGGTCGACTGGGTCGGCTGCGGCAGGTGACGCGGAATGCAGACCGCTGCGAGGATCACAAGAGCGATCGCCCCTCCGCCGAGTATTGTGGCGCGGATCATCGTGACCCCTGAGAGGATGCTGAAAAAGTCTTTATCAACAACGGCGGTCTTTTTGAGCATCCTGCGAAGCTTGCTTAGCCTTCGTAATGCCAACGACCGTGTCTCTGCGCGAGATACCTGGAATAACCTTCGACAACCGGCGATGACTGGATGAGCCGGACACTACCATAGAATTGAAGAATAAGTCAGCCGTACCATTCGAGTGAAATGGCGGAGGAAATACGGTATGGTACGACGCATGCTCAACCGTGACCTAAGCCTTGGCCTGCTTGGATCATGATCGCGATCATCGATTACGGAATGGGAAATCTGAGAAGCGTGTCGAACGCCTTTGAGGCGGTGGGCCATCGTGCGGTCGTCACCCGGGATCCTCGGATCATCGCGGATGCGGACCGCGTCGTCCTTCCGGGAGTCGGGGCGTTCGGCGATTGCATGGCGAATCTCGAACGGTACGGGCTGATCGATTCCATCCGATCGACGGTCCAATCGGGCAAACCGTTTCTCGGCATCTGCCTCGGACTGCAATTGCTGTTCACCGAAAGCGAAGAATTCGGTGTACACAAGGGACTCGGCATCATTCCCGGTACCGTGCGCAGATTTCCTTGGGGACAGGCTCCGGGGGGACTGGCTCCGGCAAGGCCGGTGCCTGTCCCCATACTAAAGGTAGACAAGGAACCTGTCCCCCTCCAAAGCCCTCCGAAGCTACAGGGACAGGCACCCGCGGGGCGGGAGCCAGTCCCTGTGCCCCCGCTTAAAGTGCCGCACATGGGATGGAACCACGTGCATTTCGAGCGAGCTTGTCCTCTGTTCGATGGGATCGCGGACGACAGCGAATGGTATTTTGTCCATTCCTATTTCGTCGATCCTTCCGATCGCAGCATTGTCGCGACCTGTACGACATACGGATTCCCGTTTGTCTCCAGCATCTGGCGCGGCAATGTCGTGGCCTGCCAATTCCATCCGGAGAAGAGTCAGTCCGCCGGGTTGCGGCTAATTAGGAACTTCGGTGCCTGGAATGGATAGCAGGATGTTGAAAAAGCCCGCCAGCCGCGTTCTCGCTTCGCTCAACTCCTCAACGTACCTAGAACCGTACGCTTCAGAGTCTCACTTGCTGCGGCCTTGCTGGACGGGCTTTTTGAACATCCTGCAAGGCGCACGAGGCGCAAGGCCAGGAGGACAGGCATCAATCGGAAGGGTGCCTGTCCCCTGTGCCGTCGCGCTCGTTGCCTTGTTAACAATCTGCCTCGGCTGCAGCGGCGCCAAGGTCACCACGCAGGCATCGAGCGAGTTGGAGCGTTATCAAATCCGCACGATCGCGTTGCTGCCCTTTACGGCGATGGGCACTCCTCAGGTGCGCGACACGGGAGACCAGTATCTGTCGACTCCTCAAGGAGCCCGCGCTTCGGATATTGCCCTGGATATCCCGCCGAATGTCCAACCGCCGATGAGACAAACCGTGACGGTCCCGCGAGACGCAGCGGAAAAAATTACGCAACTATTTTGGGTCCGACTTCGGAACCGGCAAGGAGTCACCGTGTTGTCCCCGAGCGAAGCGGCGAAGGTGCCGCCGCCTGTCGCGTCGGCGAAGACCACACCGGAATCGGCTGCTGCGGAAACGGCCAGAGCGCTCAGAGCCGATGCCGCCCTCATGGGCCAGGTATTGGTCTATCAGGAACGGGTCGGGAGCCGGTTGGGAGCGAATCCGCCGGCGACGGTCGGCTTCGAAGTCAAACTCGTCGCAGGCGACGGCCAAGTGCTCTGGGTCGGCAACTATTATGAAAAACAAAAACCTATGACACAGGACTTTCTGGGTTTCGTCCAACACGGCGGAGGGTTCGTCACGGCGGATGATTTGGCGCACTACGGCGTCGAATCGATTGTGAAGAAGTTCCCATTCGGTTCGGCGGCGGAGTAGCAGCGTGTTGATCATTCCCGCGATCGATCTGAAGGATGGGCGCTGTGTGCGGTTGCGCCAGGGCGACATGGCGCGGGAAACCGTGTACTCGGACGATATCCCGTCGGTTGCGCGGCGCTGGCAGGAGCAGGGCGCGACGCTGATCCATCTGGTGGATCTGAACGGAGCCGTGGATGGAACGCCGCGCCATCTTCCACAGATCGAACTCGTGATGAAGCACGCGACCGTGAACGTGCAAGTCGGTGGCGGCATCAGGACGATGGACACGGTACGTCGATATTTACTGGCCGGCGTGTCGCGGGTGGTGCTCGGCACGGCGGCGCTGACCGATCGCACGCTGCTCGAACAGGCCTGCCATGAATTCCCGGGCCGGATTCTACTCGGATTGGATGCGAGAGACGGCAAGGTTGCCGTCAAAGGTTGGACCGCCCTATCGGACACGCGCGCAATCGATCTGTTGAAACAGGTCGCAAGCCATGAGCTCGGCGGGGTTATCTATACCGATATTTCACGGGACGGCATGTTGAGCGGACCCAATGTTTCCGCGTTGGCTGAACTGGTGGAACATTCGTCTATCCCGGTCATTGCATCGGGAGGGATCAGCCGCATCGATGACCTGCGAGCCGTTCGGTCGCTGGGTCCTCGTATCGAAGGCGCGATCGTCGGCAAGGCGCTCTATGATGGGAAGCTGGATTACCGAGCCGCGGTAGCGGCGCTCAACCTCGAAGGCTGAAGGCTGTAGACTAAAGGCTGAGGCTAGGTGGGCTTCAACCTTCCGGCCCTCGGCCTTCAGCCTGCATCTCTGACGCATTTCGAGTATGTTGACCAAGCGCATCATTCCCTGCCTCGATGTGAAGGACGGCCGTGTGGTCAAGGGGATCAGCTTCGTCGACCTACGCGATGCCGGAGATCCGGTCGAAATCGCGGCGGTCTACGATCGCGAGGGAGCCGACGAACTATGTTTCCTCGACATCACGGCCTCGCACGAGAATCGAAAGACAATTATCGACGTCGTCGAACGGACGGCGGCGCGCGTCTTCATGCCGGTGACGGTCGGAGGGGGCGTGCGTACACTCGATGATATCCGGGCGTTGCTAAGCGCCGGCGCCGACAAGGTCAGCATCAACACGGCGGCGGTGCAGCGGCCGGAGTTTGTAAAGGAGGCGGCGGAACGATTCGGCACACAATGCATCGTGGTGGCGGTCGACGCCAAACGGATCGGCGCATCAGGCGGGTGGGAAGTATTTACGCACGGCGGACGCCGACCGACCGGGTTGGATGCCGTGGAATGGGCGAAGCGAATGGAAGAGTATGGCGCCGGGGAAATCCTGTTGACCAGCATGGATCAGGACGGCCGGCAGAACGGGTACGATCTTGAGTTGACCGCCGCCGTGTCCGGGGCCGCCTCAATTCCTGTAATTGCATCAGGCGGCGTCGGGACGCTCGAACATCTCTACGATGGATTCGTGAAGGGGAAAGCCGACGCCGTACTTGCCGCCTCGATTTTTCACTTCAGAACCTATACGATTCAGCAAGCCAAAACCTACTTGCGCGAACGGGGCGTCCCGGTACGAGTTCAAGACTCAACCGGAGGCTGAAGCTATACTGCACGATCAATGAACCAAACAGACCAAACCAACGGTCTCAAATTCGATGAGCAGGGACTTCTTCCCGCCATCGTGCAGGATTGGCTGGATGGCACCGTCCTGATGCTCGGCTACATGAATCAGGAGGCGGTGAGCAAGACGCTGTCAACCAAGTCCGTCCACTTCTGGAGTCGATCGCGCCAGAAGCTTTGGGAAAAGGGAGAGACCTCGGGCCACAAACTCGCGGTCAAGGCACTGTTCATCGATTGCGATCAAGACACCGTGCTCGTCAAAGCGGAACCTTTCGGTCCTACGTGCCACACCGGCGAGCGGGCGTGTTTCTTCAGGAAGATCGACGCAGGCGAGGAGAAGACGCGAGAAGCTGAAGGCGGAATTCTCGAAGGCGTGCTCAGGACGATTCGTGATCGGCGCGATCACCCCCAGGCCGGGTCCTATACGACGAAGCTGTTCGAAGGCGGCCATGACAAAATTCTCAAGAAGGTGGCTGAAGAAGCCGGCGAAGTACTGATCGCGGCCAAAGGAGGCAAGCAGGAAGAAATCATCTACGAGGTGGCCGATCTTTTTTTTCACACGCTGATGGTGTTGGGCTACCACGCCTTGTCGCTGCAGGATATCTATCAGGAACTCGGCCGGCGATTCGGAAAGCCGGGGCTAAGAGAGGAGAAGTAAGTTGTTATGAGCGATTGTCTCTTCTGTAAGATTATCGACAAAAAGATTCCAGCCAAGGTCGTGCATGAAAACGAGCATGCGCTCGCCTTCGACGATATCAATCCTCAGGCTCCCGTCCACACACTCGTGATTCCCAAGCGGCATGTCGCATCGGTCCACGACCTGGGGACCGGCCAGGAATCCCTCCTGGGACATCTCCTTGCCGTGTGTACGGAAGTGGCGAAGCTCAAGGGTATAGGAGAATCGGGCTATCGGTTGGTCACCAACAAGGGCCGTGATGGGGGGCAAACAGTCGATCACCTGCATTTCCATGTCCTAGGCGGCCGGCACATGACCTGGCCTCCGGGATGACAGCCTCTCGCCTTCCTCCCGTTGACAGATTTCTACTCCGTCTGTTAGGTTGACCATTCAAATTTTCCGATCACTTACGTTCTACCGACCCTGCCGGTTTGAGGCGGGAAACAGGAGCCGCGACTCCCGTGGGCCGAGGCCTGATTTCTGAGGACATTATCAATCAAATCAGGGATCGCATCGACATCACGGAGATCGTCGGACAGCATGTCAGCCTGGTCAGAGCCGGCCAGAATCTGAAAGGGCTCTGTCCGTTCCATCAGGAAAAGTCGCCTTCCTTTACGGTCAGTCCTTCGCGGCAGATCTTCCATTGTTTCGGGTGCGGAGCCGGGGGCAATGTGTTTACCTTTTTGATGCGCGTTACCGGAGCCGGCTTTCCCGAAACGGTTCGAGATTTGGGACGGAAAATCGGGATCGAGGTGCAGGATACCCACGTGCCGAGCGGTCCCCAGGCCGCGCAGACCGGCCGGCTCGAACAGCTCAACCAAGCCGCCGCGAAGTGGTTTCAGGAACAGTTGCGCGATGATTCGGCGGGAGCCGTCGCGCGCGAGTATCTGAAGAGCCGGGGGATGCAACAGACCACCGTCGATCTGTTCGGCATCGGGGCCGCGCCGGCCGAATGGGACGGCTTGCTGAAGGCGATGACCAAGCAGGGATATCAGCAGGCGGATTTGGCGGCGGCCGGATTGATCATCGCGCGAGACAGCGGCTCCGGGTTCTACGATCGCTTCCGCGGCCGGGTGATGTTCACCATTACCGATTTGCGAAAGCGCGTGGTCGGTTTCGGCGGGCGGGTACTCGGAGATGGCAGCCCGAAATACCTCAATTCTCCCGATACGCCGCTCTTCAAGAAAGGCCAGACGCTGTTTGCGTTGGATCTTGCCCGTGAGGCCATAGCGAGGACGAAGACCGTGGTGGTGGTCGAGGGATACTTCGATGCCATCGCCCTCCATCAAGCCGGCCTCAAGCACACCGTCGCCACATTGGGCACTGCACTGACGTCCGAGCACATTCACGTGCTCCGCCGCTTCGCATCCAAGGTAGTGCTGTTGTTCGATCCCGATGTGGCAGGGGTGCGGGCGGCGCTGCGAAGCTTGGATTTGTTCGTCAACAGCGGAGTCGGCGTCAAAGTCGTCACTTTGCCGGCCGGCGAAGACCCGGATACGTACGTTCGAAAAGAAGGGGCCGAGGCGTTTGCACGATTGGAAGAGCGGGCGCCGAGCCTGTTGGATTTCGCATTGGAGCATAGTTTGCAGTCAGCGGAAGTCAGCACGGTGGAAGGCAGGATTCGCAGCGTCGATGAAGTGTTGCGCATTCTGCAGAAGAGCGAGCATCCGATCGAACGAGAGGAACGAATCAGAATCGTCGCGGAGCGGCTCGGTATCAATCAACAACGGCTCATCGAGCGCTATCCGGCGTTGCTGTCCCGAGAGAGCAGCCGCCGTCCTGCCGTGCGGAAACCGGACGGGCAGCCGGTTGCATCCTTTAAAGGAGCTCGAGAGGAGCGCGACCTCGTCTACCTGTTGCTCCATGGCCATCTGACCGCTGCGGATGTGAGGCGCCTCAGGCCTGAGGCCTTTTCCATCGCGGCCTGTCGCACGCTTGTGGAGCGCGCGTTGACCACTCTGGACAAGGACGGCCGGGTCGGCCTTCGGCATTTGCTCGATGCGGTTGTGGATGATCCGGACTGCGGGGCGCTGGCGACGGAGCTGTCGATGTGCGAAGAACATTTCGACGACATGAAAGCGCATATTCAGGCCTGTCTGGACCGGCTCGATCAGAAGCGGGCCGAAGAGGTGCTGCGGGATTTGATTGCGCGGTTGAAAGCCGCCGAGCGGGACGGGCGAACGGCAGAGGCGGAAGCGCTCAATGCACAGGTGAATGAGCTGCGGTCGCGAAAGGCGGGACGGTCCACAGCCGGGACGTTGTCATAGGGCCCGCATGATTCACGAGGATTCGTGACGAGGCTGCGTAGACGCGTGGTGAGACGGGCAGGCACGGCCGCGATGGAGGGAGGCATACTTGAAACGGTATGTCGATCGACTGAGCGGCGAGCACGCTCGTCGGAACAGCGTATCCGCGGCCGCAGTAGAAGCCTTCGTGGATCATGCGGGTTAGTCAAGGAGTAAGTATGGCGAAACAAGAATTGCTCGTGGAAGTGAAGAAGCTCATTTCGATCGGAAAGGAAAAGGGCTTTCTGACCTATGACGAGCTGAACAGCACGTTGCCGGCCGAGGTCGTCTCGTCCGAACAGTTCGGCAGCATCATGACCATGTTCGGTGAAATGGATATCGAGATCGTCGATGCCCCGGAGGGCGGAGAGCGACAGCAGAAGAGCCGGGACCGCGAGGAGGGCGGCGACGAGAGCGAGGACGGCGACGGAGAAGACAACGAGAAAGAAATCGATCTCACGCCGGGTGCGCTGAGCCGCACCGACGACCCGGTGCGGCTCTACCTCAAGGAGATGGGCAGTGTCGCGCTGTTGAGCCGCGAGGGTGAAATCGAGATCGCCAAGCGGATCGAAGAAGGCAAGCGGGACATTGCGTTCGTCATCTACGGCATGCCGATGACGATCGAGTTCATCCTCTCTCTCCGCGAGCAGTTGAAGAACGGCAAGATCGACGTCCGCGAGATCGTCCCGATCGTCGAAACGGAAGAAGATTTCGAGGAGGAAGAAGTCGAGAAGGACTATGAA
>DATFDJ010000160.1:0-7385 GCA_035252115.1 Nitrospira sp.
CGCGTCCGATATTGGTCGCACTGAGGGTCTTGCGTCCGAGAAAGGCGCCGAGAATGGAAGCCCCGACCGAAATAGCCGCCTGCATCTGACTGGACCGAGATTCCGCCTGCTGTTTTTCTTTCTGCTGCTCAGCCCGCCTGATCCGGTCCTGCAATGCGGCAATCTTCGGCGCATACTTCCGGCGCAACGCCTCGGTCGCCTTGTCCCGCTGCTCACGACCGGCCTGCTGGAGGCGGACGCGAAAATCCCGCTCGGATTCGCCCGGCTGCGATAGCTCTTTTGCGCTCGGGCTCCTCAACAATTCCATTTTTTGCGTGCGGAACAGCCAGCCGCTGAAGTCTTTACTCCACTCCGCATAGTTCTTGGCCTTGCCTGCCGCGGCGGGCAACGGGAGAAATTGAGCGCCGTCCGCCGGCTCCCGTTCGAGATCGCTCAGGACGATCTCTGCGCTCACCGCCCGATCCCAATCCACAGAGACAGGGCCGTCGGACACCGTCGTCAATACCGTCACGTCTCGCGTGCTCTCGATGCCGTTCTTGCCATCGACGAAGCGGACCTGCGCCGATGCCAACAGCATCGGCGCATAGACCAACTGGTTCCCTTCCGGCTTCTTCCCTCTAAGCGGAACGAAGTATTGCGGCACGTCCGCAGGCAACAGAGGACGTGATGCGTGAGACGTGATGCGTGATGGGGTCTGAGTCGAAGCTATTGCCCCTGACGCTTCACGGTTCGCGCTTAACGCTTCACGTTTCACGGGATCCATCAAGGCTTTGATCTGCGTCCTCGTGAGGGGGCCGCGGAGATACGAAAGGCACCAGCGGGATTCAAATACGACCAGCTCGTCTTCATGCACATTATTCATGAGGAAGATCCGGTTGCCGAGTCCCGCCAGGACCTGTTCCATACGGTTTTTGTCGAAGGTCTTGCCGGAACTTGCCGAGGCGCCTTCCAGTCCTTCCAATACACGGGCCTTGTCCCGTTCGGTTTGCAGCCGGCCGATGAACCAGGTGCCGGTGTTCGCGAGACCCTTGTAGTCGAGATCCACCGGATTCTGCGTGGCGAGCACGATGCCGAGGCCGAACGCCCGCGCCTGCTTGAGCAGCGTCATCAACGGTAATTTTGACGGCGGGTTCGCCACCGGCGGAAAGTAACCGAAGATTTCATCCATATAGAGCAGCGCCCGCAGGCTCGTCGTGCCTGACTGCGCCCTCATCCATCCCACCATCTGACTCAGCAGCAGCGTGACGAAGAACATGCGCTCCGCGTCGTTCAGGTGCGCAATGGAAAAGATCGCCATGCGCGGCTTGCCCGCCGGAGTGTGGAGCAACGATGGCACGTCGAGCGCGTCACCCTCCAGCCACGCTTGAAATCCAGGAGCCGCCAAGAGATTGTTGAGCTTCATGGCCAACGCGAAGCGGTCCTTCGATGGAAAGAACGCATCCACGTCCATCACGCCGATCTTGGGCATCGGAGGCTGTTGAATGGCTTGAATCAGCGCGGCCAGATCCAGATCTTTGCCCAGCTTCCACGTGTGATCTACAATCGTTGACAACAGAATGTGCTCGCGGCTTTGGATCGGATCCGCCTCGATGCCGAGCAGAGCCAGCAGGCCGGTGACGGTCGTATTGATCCGCTCACGCCACGACTCGTCATCGTCACGCGCGTCCGCGGCCGGAGCGGCGAGGGACTTCACAATGGAAACCGGAATCCCCGCATTGCTACCCGGCGTATAAATCGCGAACTCCGCGGCGTCGCGGAGGCGCTGAATCCGCGATCCGTCCTGTTGCCAAGAGGCCAAGCCTTTCTTCCACCATTCCGCCTGCTGCGACGCATACTCGGCGGGCGAGACACCCTTCTTCCGTGCATCGTCTTCGTTGATCCACGGTTGGAAATCTTCAGCTTTGAGATTCGGGAACGTCAGGAGAAGATTCCCGAGATCACCCTTCGGATCGATGATGATCGCGGGAATGTTGTCGATCGCCGCTTCTTCGAGAAGCGCCAGGCACAGGCCGGTCTTCCCGCTGCCCGTCATGCCGACGCAGACGGCATGGGTCACCAGGTCCTTGGAGTCGTACAGCACCCACCCGGGCTTGGCCTGCTTGCTCGGAAGATCGTACGGACGACCGAGATAGAAGACACCCAGCTTCTCGAAATCCTGAACATGGTCCGAACCAGCCGATGGCCGGCGGTCGGGCGGCGGGATTGTCTTGCGCGGCATCGGTCCTCCGGAATGGCACGCGTGAGAACGACGACCGGCGCATTGTAGGGCGGGTCTCGATCGGCTGCAAGCGTGCGGAGGCTTGCGATGCTGCTAAAGGGAAAAGTGAGCGTGACGTCGTGGGAGGACGGGTAAGCCGGAAGGGGCCGCTTGGCCGCCTCCCGGCTTCGAAGGCTCAGCTGCCGCAGGAAATCTTCATCGATTCAATGTCGTCTTTCATGTCGAGCTTCCCGAGATTCGGAACGCGTTGTCCTGGGGCGAGGGCCAGCTCCGTCCCCTTGAAATCCTTCTGTGAGTACGTGCGCACCCTGGCATTCGACCCTACGATGATGCTTTCGATGTCGTTCGTCCAGTCTTTGCCGGACACATCTTTCAGCGTCGCATACTCCTTCGGCCCCTGCAGTTTGACGTGTGCATCGCTCATGTCGTAGTCGTCGTCATCGAAGACCTCGACCCAGCAATTCTTGTCCACGATCTGCGTCTCGAGATCCGCAGCCTGCGCCGGGATGCAGATCAATGCCATGAGGCCCATGATCGGCATTCCTACTCTGAGCAATAACATGACCAAGCTCCTTTCTGTTGTTCCAACCTCAGCACGCCGCGCGACATTGCGACGGCTGGACATTCTGAGACGGCGATACTCATAGACATAGCAAACGGCGGGCCGCACCGATGGAGCACGATGTGGCGGGACGCGATCGAGATCAGAGGCCTTTGGAGGCCTTTCCCGTCACGCACTGCCGATTGTCACGGAGCGGGGGAGGACAACTTGTCTTTGCCTCAAGACAGGATGGATTCGATGACCGAGCAAACACGAAAGCCGATCGATCGAGGGGTGACCGGACCGATCGGCTTCGTCTCAGGCGGCGTTCATTTGCCGCACGTGATTTTCATCGACTCGATATCGTTCGCCATGTCCAGCTTTCCGAGATTGGGAACCCGCTGTCCGGGAGCAAAGGCAATTTCGGTTCCTTTGAAATCCTGATCCTCATACGCACGCACGGTCGCGTTTGATCCGACGATCACGCTCTCGATATCGTTGGCCCAGTCCTTGCCCGCCACGTTTTTCAGCGTGGCGTATTCCTTTGGACCCTGCAACTTGGCATGAGGGTCGTCCGCGTCGAAGTTGTCGTCTTCGAAGATCTCGATCCAGCAATTTTTGTCCACGACCTGCATTTCCATATCCGCTGCATGGACGGGTACCCACCCTAGTCCTGCGACAGCCAGCAGCAGCAACCCTATCTTCAACGGCATCATGACGCCTCCTTTTCTTCTCTGTAACGCATACATCTCGGAGGAAATCATCTCAGGAATCCCAAGAACCACAGCAAGACCAACAGGCTCACAGGGACGCCAAGCAACCAGAGGATGAACCCTTTTCCCAACGTTCCCATATCCCCTCCTCCTTGTGAACATCACCGTCGGATCGTCGATGCGTCGACGGCCAGAACGCGATTGAGGGCGCTCACCATCTTAAGATGCGCGCGGTTGTCGTTATCGAGATCGGCAGCAAACAATTCCGCATGCCGTTGCTGCAATAACCGGCCAAAGTCTTCGCGCTGTGCCGCCGGAACCCCGTACAATATGGCCAGTGATGTCACATACTGCCCCTGTCCTGAGGCGGCCTCTTGGCGCAGATTTTCATAGTTCACCCCGGCAAACAGATTGATCTTTTGCGTTTGCTCGACCATCCCATCCCTCGTGAACATCGAATCCGGGCTCGTGCTCGAAAAGAACTTCACCGTCGTGTCAACCGTCGCCTTGGTGGTGTTGCAGCCCGAAAGCATGCCCGCGATCACAATCGCCAATCCGTATGTGACGCCGTTCGTCAATGATGCCCGCATAGGACCCTCCTTGTATGTCCCTTGAAGGTCGGTAGACGCTCCCGGTATGAGAATCTGCCTTAGGAGCCGGATGTCCCTGATGTGTAATCGGGAATCAGTCGGTAGGTTCCTCTCCAAGTTCATCTGCACCGTGACGTAATCGCTCGCCTGATCGAACATCACGATTTGACCCGGAACGATCTCTTGCCAATCGTTCAAGAGAATTCAGGTACTCGCCATATCCCCACACTGTCTCCTGATCTTCGCAGGACACAGCCCACACCAGTAGACGTCTCATCTCAGTCTCCTCCTTCGATTATCGGCCTTTTGCCGACCGCTCCGGGTGCTTTTTAAACCATTCGTCCGTCCAGCGTTGGACTTCCTCTTTCTTGTCTCCGTACCGCTCTTGCAGCCTCCCCTCGAACTTGTCGTAATTGCCTTCGATAACGAGCAAATCGTCATCGGTAAATTTTCCCCATTGCCGTTTCAGGTCGCCTTTGAATTGTTTCCAATTCCCCTCAAATTGGTCCTTGTTCACAACGGGAACCGCTGTGGCACTTGCTGAAAGCACGTTCGGGCTTCCGACGTACGTGGCCAAGGCGGTCGAATGGGAACCGGCTGACAGACCGAGAGCGATGAAAGCCGCTACGAAAATCGGTATACGGGATATCCTTGTCATAAGACCTCCGTGGGGTAATCTGCCGAGTGTACTAGGCAAGCGACAGGCCAGAGGACACTAGGGGAAAATGTATCGAGAACCGCCGATTTCTCTAGGGAAAAACGGCAGCGCGAGCCGGACACCTTCCGGTGAGATTTGACAGGTTGTCCGGAAGGATGGGCGAGGGACGATCAATAATTTTTCGCGATTACAATAGGATGGACAATGCAGGACAAGTTGTCCTCATTGTCCTCGGTGCTCCTTAACAGGGACAGGCACTGCCCTACACTCCTGCTTCTTTCAGCACCTGCCCCGTATACGAGCGTTTCGACTTCGCAATCTCTTTCGGCGGTCCTTCGGCCACGATCTCGCCGCCGCGATCGCCTCCCTCCGGACCGAGGTCGATGATCCAATCCGCATTCTTGATCACGTCGAGATTGTGCTCGATCACCAGCACCGTGTTGCCGGTTTCCACCAACCGGTCGAGCACATCGAGCAGCCGCTGTACGTCGGCGAAATGGAGGCCGGTCGTGGGCTCGTCGAGGATGTACATCGTCCGCCCGGTCGCCCGCTTCGAAAGCTCCCGCGAGAGCTTCACCCGCTGTGCCTCGCCGCCGGAAAGGGTCGTCGCCGACTGGCCGAGCTTCACATAATGCAGGCCGACATCGTGAAGTGTCTGTAGCTTCGCCTTGATCAGCGGGATGTGTTCGAAAAACTCCAGCGCGTCGTCCACCGTCATGTTGAGCACATCGGCGATGCTCTTCCCCTTGTGCAGAATATCCAATGTCTCGCGATTATACCGTTGTCCCTTGCAGACTTCGCAGGTTACATAGACGTCCGGGAGAAAATGCATTTCGATCTTGATGAGGCCGTCGCCTTGGCAGGCTTCGCACCGGCCGCCTTTGACGTTGAAGCTGTAGCGGCCCGGCTTGTACCCACGCACGCGGGACTCCGGCAGATTTGAATAGAGATCCCGGATATATCCAAAGAGGCCGGTGTAGGTCGCAGGATTCGATCGCGGCGTCCGGCCGATCGGCGACTGGTCGATATCGATCACCTTGTCGAGCGCCTCGACGCCCTTCAATTCCTTGCAGCCGTCGATCTTCGGTTTCCCCTTCCCCTCACCCTTCCCTCTCCCCGCAGGGGCGAGGAGTTTCCCGATTTTCCTCTCCCCTTTGGGGAGAGGTGAAGGTGAGGGGGAAGACCTCAGCACCTGCGACAGCGAATGGAACAGCACCTCCAGAACCAATGTGCTCTTGCCCGATCCCGATACGCCGGTGACGCAGGTGAAGAGTCCCAAGGGAATCTTGGCGGTGAAGGACTTCAGATTATGCTTATGCGCGTCGACGACCGACAGAAATCCTTTGGGCTTGCGCCGCCGCTCGGGCACCGCCACGTTGTGTTCGCCGTTGAGATATCGGCCCGTGAGCGAGCGCGGATCCGCCATGACGTCTTTGGGAGTGCCCTGCGCGACCACGTGCCCACCTTGCGAGCCGGCACCCGGCCCCATATCGATAATATGATCGGCCGCGTGCATGGTTTCGGCGTCGTGCTCGACGACCACCACCGTATTCCCGAGGTCGCGAAGCCGCAGCAGCGTCTGGAGAAGACGGCGGTTGTCGCGTTGGTGTAACCCGATCGACGGCTCATCGAGAATATAGAGCACCCCGACGAGGCCGGACCCGATCTGCGTCGCCAACCTGATGCGCTGTCCCTCGCCGCCGGACAGCGTCGCGGCGGCGCGATCCAGCGTGAGATAGTCCAGCCCGACGTTCACCAGGAACCCCAGCCGTTCACGGATCTCCTTTAAGATCCGGTGGGCGATCATCGTCTCGCGCTCGGTGAAGCTCAACGACGAGAAAAACTCCGCCGCGGCGCGCACCGACAAGTGGGTCACTTGGGCAATCGACTGCTTGGCGATTTTGATGGAGAGGCTCTCGGCCCTCAGTCTCGCGCCATGGCAGACGTCGCAGAGTTCCAGCAGCGTGAAATCATCGTCTGGGGACAGTCCCCCTTCGGACCCGGGGACTGTCGCCTTTCCCATTGCATAGCCGATCCCGTCGCAGGCGGGACAGGCGCCGTGAGGGCTATTGAAGGAAAAGATGCGCGGCGTAATCTCGGGATAACTGACGCCGCAGCGGATGCACGCCAACTTTTCGCTATACAGCAATGTCTTCCCGTTTTCCTGAAGCACCCCGACGAGCCCGCTGGCGAGCTTCAGGGAGGTTTCGACCGAATCGGCCAGCCGGCGCATGAAGGCATCGCCCGGCTTCACGATCAAGCGATCGACGACGATGTCGATCGTGTGCTTCTTCTGTTTGTCCAGCGTGATGTCGTCATCGAGATCGACAAGCTCGTTATCGATGCGGGCCCGGACGTAGCCGGCCCGCCGCATGTCGAGCAGCTCTTTGCGGTATTCTCCTTTTCTTCCGCGGACGATGGGCGCCACGATTTGGAACTTCGTCCCCTCCGGAAGAGCCGCGATGGCATCCACCATCTGCTGCACGGTCTGAGCCGTAATCTCCTGGCCGCATTGAAAGCAGTAGGGCCGCCCGACTCGGGCGAACAGCAGCCGGAGATAATCGTAGATCTCGGTGACCGTCCCGACCGTCGACCGCGGATTGTGACTGGTGCTTTTCTGCTCGATGGAAATGGCCGGCGAGAGACCTTCGATGGAATCGACGTC
>DATFDJ010000161.1:0-31471 GCA_035252115.1 Nitrospira sp.
AGACCACCAGCAAGAAAATGGTCCTTGTCACTACATTAGGCGATGATCCAGGCAAGGAGTATGAACAACACCGTCCCTGCGAGCAAGATCTTGAGCCGGGTGTTCGGTGTCCGAGAAGGCAAAAGCGCAAACACGATCGAGGCAATGATGCCGAGCGGCACGGTGGCAGCCGGCAGTTGGCCGAAATCCTTTCCGGCGATAATGTAGGCAACGAGCACCCCGACCCCCCAGCCAAAGGGAATCGCCAAGACCACAGCGGCTGCGACAGTGAGCCAGGAAGGGATTTTCACATCAGTCATTCCACAGACTTACAGATAAGCGTGATGGGTCGCGCACTTCAGCATGATCTCACACATTGTATTGGAGCCTGATCGCCCCAGCCACCGTAGAACCCTTTTTGACCCTCAGATGGAGCATTGCTCCCATATTGGGATCGTGCTACAGTAGCTTGTGCGCATCATTGCCAAGCGGATGCTCCGCGGTTTCTGGGAAAGACACCCACGATCGAAGGGTCCTTTGGAAGCCTGGCATCAAGAGGTCGCACGAGCCGACTGGGATACTCCGGCTGCAGTGAAAGCTCATTTCCAATCAGCCAGTTTATTAAAAGACAACCGAGCTGTGTTCAATATCGCAGGAAACCAATACCGCTTAATCGTCAAGATCAATTATCCATATCGAGTGGTATACATTCGTTTCATTGGCACGCATACAGACTATGATGCGATCGACCCCGTCATGATTTAGGAGCTGTCATGACTATCGCACCGATCAAAACCAAGCGCGACTACGAACGCGCATTGCATCGCATCGAGGCACTGATGGACGCGAGACCAAGAACCAAGGCCGGTGATGAATTCGACGTCTTGACAACCCTCGTCGAAGCGTACGAGGCGAAGCATCACGCCGTCTGCCCTCCGGATCCCATCGAAGCCATCAAATTCCGAATGGATCAACTTGGTATGACGCGCAAAGATTTGGAAGCAATGCTCGGTGGACGAGGACGAGTGTCTGAGATTCTAACAAAGAAACGAAGCCTATCGTTGGAAATGATTCGCCGCCTGCATCGGAAACTTCGCATCCCGCTGGAAAGCCTCATTGGGACAGCCGCATAACAGATTCCCCTCACTAGGAGACGATCCACGCAAGAAATATGAACAACACCGTCCCTGCGAGCAAGATCTTGAGTCGGGTGTTCGGTGTCCGAGAAGGCGAAAGCGCAAACACGATCGAGGCGATGATCCCGAGCGGCACGGTCGCAGCAGGCAGTTGGCCAAAATCCTTTCCAGCGATGATATAGGCGACCAGCACGCCGAGCCCCCAGCCAAAGGGAATCGCCAAAATCACAGCGGCGGCAACGGTGAGCCAGGAAGGGATTTTCACGTCAGCCATTTCTGAATCTTCCGGATGGTGACATTCTTCATTTCGAAACAGCACACACGGCAATCAACGAGAGACCGGAAGCCTCCACCTCCCCATGAACTCTTTGTGCATTGACGCTAATCTTTCTCTGATCGAAAACGCGTCTCAAAATTTCCGGTCGCGTGATACTCCTTAGTCATCGTCAAAGTTTCCCGGTCTCGAACCCCCAATGTACTTGTCCGCAAGCTCAAACAGATCCTTTGCACCTTCTGGATTGCCCCCTTTGGCACGAGTAATTCGGCAGACAAGATTATCCTGTCCGCCAAAGAGATCAATCAGGACATCCCACGCGAGTCGCGATGACCGACGGATGTGCCTGCTGCCCATACTTTGTGTCCTCGCTTCACTTCTAGCTGAGCGCAATATAGACAACGTCACTTCAGGCGTGTCAGGAATTGTAAGGGCCGGCTCATCAGCAATAGCGTATAGCTTGGTCACATAGAGCACACGCATAAGATCATATTCACACGCGAGATCTTGTGGCGATGCAGCTCGGACTTCAGATCGCCAAGTTGTCTCTAGCTCGTTGGCCGCTGTCTGTGAGATAAGTTTGTGTCCAGCCCCTTCTCGATAGCCCACATCAGTGATCAGTTCTAGTTTTGCAGAGAGCGAAGTCACTTGTGGGAGTATCATCTTAGCCGCTTTCTCCACTTCGTTCGGGTCCTTAAGCGACCGAAGAAGCCGGAAAGTTACGCGTCCTACAACATGACAAATGTCGATATCGAACATTCCCCTAGGACGTTCTGGCAAGATCGGGAGCAGGTTCAAAAGAACCGTAGTTGCCGGAACGACCTGCTCCGGAGCGAATTTGTCCTCAAAAACTTCAAGGGATTTGATCACGTCTTCTAATCGATTGACGTCCAATGAACGAAGGTATTCATCGAACGCTGTATGATTGGACATCCGCTTAAAAGCCCACTCGGCATCTACAAAAGCGCGCAAGCCCTCTCCTGCCACATGTTCGAGATATAGCCTCAAGATGTCTCCGTGGGAGACTCGACGCTCTTGAAGCCAACTTTTCTTCCATTCAGCCCTATAATGGCTCCCGCCAATGTGGCGCTGGGCAGCTGGAAACAGGAGCATGATCATAGATCGGACCAAAGTTTGCTCTGGACCAGCTAGTTGAAGAAGTGAATCTAGTGAATCTATAGCCGTCTTTAGATGAGGCGAATCCGAATGACTCTCAGACGGAGTCGTAAGCGCATTCACCATCGAGTGCAGGCAACCATGGACATCGGGGAGAAAGGTCCGAACCGCTTCCAGTGCTAGCAGGTCGGCCAAAGCTATCTGTCCATCTAATGCCTTTACAGTTCCTCGCACAGCAGCGGCGTATCTTCGTACGTCTCGCATATTTCGTATGAGCGGCCGTATAATCTCCGAAAAGATATTTGGCCATTCTTCCTCATCGAAATGTCCAGGATTGTCGATTCCTGAAAGTGCATTATCAAGAGCCCTGGAAATTTGCAAATCCATCACTTGAGGGGGAACTTCTGGCAGATCAACGCCAAGTTGAAGAATTTTATCTAAATAATCTCGCCCTGCAATCCCCTCTTCGGAAAGCGCCTTTTCAACTCGGGCACGATCGAACGCCACTACATAGATAACGTTCGGAAAGCTCGCCGTCAGTCGGACCAGTTTAAATATTTCTCGAATCTCTGCACTCGACAGTCTATCAATATCATCTAATACAACGATAAATGGTTTACTGAGAGCCGCTAGAGCCTGTTCCAGCTTTTCCCGATGACCACTGATTCCTTCCTTTCGGCGTTGCAGAATTTGGCTTAGCACCTTGGCCGCGGTCCCGAGACCTTCGATCCAAGTCCGATGTATGGAATCCAGGCTAAGCTAGAAAATGCCTCACCATACTCTTCAATGCTCTTTCCGACTTGGTCTAAACCCGGACGAACCTTGAGTTGGGCTGACATCTCTGCAAAGAAATGCTCCATTAGCTGCTCGACACCGCTAAACATCCACGGGTTAAAATCGATTACTTCCACGCCAGCATGCTTAAATTCGGGCCTGGCCAGATTGATAAATGAGGTTTTTCCTGAACCCCATGCACCAAGGACTCCAACTACGATGCCAGAACTCGCATCAAGATCGAGAACCTGTCGAGCAAAAGATCGTGCAGAATAAACCCGACCTATCGCATCGTCCTCTACCCGTTTGATCGGATTGTCTGTGATCATCTTATTCCTTTTCTCACTTTTGCCTTTGCAAGCGGCCTTTGAATAGATTGTGATTGTTCAGTTGCCTGTGGAAACTGCTAGATGTCCTGCTCATACTTTAACTTGTCATCGCTAAGACTTGGCCCGCGGCGAGTCTACTGTAAATTCGCCCTGATCTCCACATGACCGAACTATGGATCTAATTCGCTTAAGGCAATTCTTGCCGTAGCGAGCTAACTTTGTGGTGTTCTTGTCACAGCCGCATCGATTCGACGCTCGCCTCAGCGGGATTACGACGCTCATCTCTGCTACATAGGGGATGGAATGTCCGGCATGCGACTTGTGCCGAAGCTCGGGCACCGTAACAACTCTTCATGCGGGTGGCATGGTGAACGGGGCGCCCCGCCGCGCACAGCGGGGGACCCCACACCGGGCGGGGGTGCGAGCACGGTGGGGCTGTTCGCCAGGACAGGACCCGCTACTCACCTGAGGCACGGAGCATGCGGCATACCGGCCCGCAATCCTATCGGCAGGTCGGATGATGAATTCCACTATGCGGCAGAACCACGGAGTGCGGGGCCAGCCCCGCATGAAATGAGGGGAACTCAATCCCCGCACGCGACGCGTCTCATGCCTCTCTTCTGAACCGCTCGATTTCCTTCGCTCCTCCACCGTTCTCCTTCCTTCCCCCAACCGGCACCCCGGTTGCTCACGCACTTGCTCAACCACGGCTGGGGAGGAGGTGATCCAAAAATTGTTCGCGACGTTGCGCGAAGTTCGGACAGGTGGCAAGCGGAGTCTAAGCGTGACAGGCACCGGAGATGCCGGAGCCAGTCCCCGAGGCTGTCCTAAAAGGCAATGTTGAGTGTTGAATTTTTAGTTACTTAACGAAAGGACTTAGAAGGAGGATTCGCCATGCAAAAAGGTCCATCGCAGGTTTCGTCAGGCAACATCGCCCCCGCCATCGTCGGGCCAGGTAAGGATAAGGATGTCTTCGTGATCTCCGGGCTGGTCGTGAGCCTGGCTGCCGTCATCGGCGCTTTCTGGTACTACAGCTCGACCGACCATACTGTTACCGCAACACAGGATCGGCTGACCGGCTCTCAAGTCAGCGAGGCCCTCAAGAGCAGCACCGAACCGGCCATCACACCGGTTTCGTTGCCCGCCAAGCCGCAGGAAAAGATCATCCTGCAAGCCAAGCCTGGGATCTTCCACACGGATCTCTACTTCGAGATTGGACGCAAGGGTCTCACCGATGAAGCAAAGACGTTGCTTCAGGAGCAGGCTGTGCTTCTCAAAAACGATGGGAATCTCGGCGTGCTCGTCCAGGGCTACACAGACCAGCAAGGATCGGCCGGCTATAACTTGAAGCTCGGCATGAAGCGTGCCGAGTCGGTGAAATCAGAATTAATCAACGCCGGTGTCGCCGAGCACCAGATCAAGATCGTGAGCCTCGGGAAAGAGGGCGTGCTCTGCAATGACAATAGCGACGTGTGTCGGCAGATGAACCGCCGCGTCCATCTGGAAATCCGAACCATCGGCCAAGAGCACCTGGTCCCGCCCGTGATTGCGACGACTCCCGCCGTCGAGCCTGTCCAGGCCGTCAGCGATCAAGCTGAGAAGAGCGACGATTCAGGCTCGCTGCTCGACGGCATCCTTCCGCCGGCGAATGCATCGGAAACCGATAACGGAAGTCCCACCGCCCTCGAACCGGCATCGGGCAGCTAATTCTTACAGCTTCCGGACCCTGGATGAACTCTCATTCAGGGTCCGGCTCCGAGATGCCACCGCCATTCACCCTAACGAATTCGAGGACCGCATGACACAAACGAATAACTCCCTCACCCGTGCCCTCTCCCTCAAAGGGAGAGGGATGGGAGAGGGAGCGATTACCCAACGAGCTGGCCTGTTCGTCTGGCTCACGTTCCTTACCACGTTCCTCTCACTCATCGGCGCGCTGCCGCCGCTGCTCGCCTGCGGGGAAGAACCAGCCATCGGCGAGACACAGCAACGTTTAATGAACCTGAAAGATGTCACGCAAGGCAGCTTGCTGTTCAAGACCAATGAAGTAGGACGCTTCATCCCCGCGCCCATCCTCAAAACAGACGTACAGATCACGGTGACCGGCATCATCGCCCGGACGAAGCTGAAACAGGAGTTCATCAGCCCCAGCCATAACAAAGAGGATTGGGCCGAAGGCATCTACGTGTTCCCGCTGCCCGAAACCGCCGCCGTCGATCACCTGCTTATGAAGGTCGGCGAGCGGACGATCCTCGGTGAGATCAAAGAGCGGGCAGAGGCCAAGAAGGTCTACGAGCAAGCCAAGCAGGAGGGCAAGCGTGCAAGCCTGGTAGAACAGGAGCGACCGAATATCTTCACCACCTCGGTCGCCAATATCGCGCCGGGTGACCGGATCATCGTCGAAATCGAATACCAGGAAACCGTCCGGTACGATCAGGGTACCTTCTCAGTTCGCTTCCCGATGGTCGTCGGTCCCCGTTATGTCCCAGGCACGCCCGTCATCGTCGACGATCAGCCCATCGGAAACGGCTGGTCGCCGGATACCGACCGCGTCACGGACGCCTCGCGCATCACACCGCCCGTGGAACATCCGAGTCGCGGTCCCATCAATCCGGTCAGCTTGACAGTGGATCTCGCCGCCGGTTTTCCGCTGGGCAAGCTCGAGTCGCCCTATCATGAAATTCTTACCATCCCGGAGCCGAGCGGCAGCAGACGCATCTCGATTCGAGCCGATCATGTGCCGGCCAATCGTGATTTTGTCCTCAACTGGCAACCGGCTTCAGGCAGGGCGCCATCCGCCACCGCGTTCCGCGAGGAGCGGGACGGCGGTTCCTATGCCTTGCTAATGGTGTCTCCACCGCCATCGCTCGAGCCCGCTTCCCTTCCACCACGCGAGGCGATCTTCGTCATCGATACGTCCGGCTCCATGGCAGGGACGTCCATCGAGCAGGCCCGGGCGGCGCTCCTCATGGCATTGACTCGGCTGACGACGCAGGACCGCTTCAACGTCATTCAGTTCAACAACGTCACGCATATGCTCTTCTCCCAGGCGCAACCGGTCAACACCACGACCATGAAAAAAGTGGTGCACTACGTCGAACAGCTCCATGCCAACGGTGGAACCGAGATCCTGCCCGCTCTCAGGATGGCGTTGAAAGGACCGGCTCCTTCGACGCATCTCCGGCAAGTCATCTTTCTGACCGACGGACAGGTCGGCAACGAAGATGAACTGTTCGAGACCATCCGCCATCAACTCGGGACAAGCCGGCTCTTCACGATCGGGATCGGCTCGGCGCCCAACAGCCACTTCATGCGCAAAGCAGCCGAATTCGGACGCGGCACCTTCACCCATATCGGAAGCACCAGCGAGGTGAAGGCTCAGATGGATGCCATCTTTCACAAGCTGGAGCGGCCGATGCTGACCGATCTCCGGCTGGAAGGGTTCGACGGTGCAGCCGAGCTGTTTCCTTCCCGAATCCCCGATCTCTACGACGGAGAGCCGGTGGTCGTAGCTTTGAAAGCTCACTCTCTGCCGGCCGGCGTGACGCTCGCAGGTTCATTCGGCTCGATGCCATGGAGCACGACCGTCGAGCTCAAGAACCAACCGGCTCGGGACGGGGTTTCCGTCTACTGGGCTCGCCAGAAGATCGCGTCGCTGATGGATCAACAGCGATACGGTCTGGACGAACCAGCCATTCGGCAAGCAATCGTCGATGTTGCGTTGACCCATCACCTCGTCAGCAAGTTTACGAGCCTGGTCGCGGTCGATCAGGACCCGGTCAGGCCGACGGACAAGAGCCTGATCACGCATGCGATGAAGACGAATCTGCCGGAGGGCCAGGATTACGAAGCGTTTTTCGGACTACCCAAGACAGCCACGAGCGGACAGTTACAGTTGCTCTTCGGATTGTTTCTCCTCGGTGCGGCATCTCTCTTATGGGGTTGCCGCAGACAGATCGCATGAGCCCGATCCGGACTACTCCCCGCGCTCTGGCTGCGCTGATGACGTGCCTCCTCGCCGTCGGACTGTGGCAGATCGGGGAAGGATCGTGGATCTATGCGAAGGCCGGGCTCGCGCAGTATCTGCTGCAGCGGGCCTGGTCCCGCACGCTTGCCGGAGAGACCCGCGTGATACCCTGGCCCTGGGCCGATACTTGGCCGGTGGCCCGATTGATCATTCCTTCCAAGGGTGTCGATCTCATCGTCTTGAACGGATCTTACGGCCGTACACTGGCATTCGGCCCAGGCTATGCGGAATCGAGCGCGCTCCCTGGATCGTCCGGCACGACGATTCTCACCGGCCACCGGGATACGCACTTTCGTTTTCTGAGGCGGTTGAAACGGAACGATGAAATCCTCATCGAAACAGGAAAACGCGCACAACGGCGATACGTCGTGCAAGACAGCCGGATCGTGGACGCGCAGACTGCATTCATTGATCTTGGTCAAAGCGAGGACCGGCTGGTGTTTGTGACCTGCTACCCGTTCGATGCCATCGTGCCTGGTGGACCGCTGCGCTATGTAGCGACGGCCATCGCTGCTGAGACAGAACAACAGTGACGGCCGCGCCCCTCCTCTCCCTTGCCTCTCCCCCCGTGGGGGAAGAGGGCAAGGGAGAGGGGAACACTACGCTGGCAGAAAAAATCCATTGCACCGGCATCGTATAAAAGCGCAGGATTGTCCTAAGGAGACACAATGATGACGTGGGAAACCCCTTCCTATATCGAAATCAGCATGAGCTCCGAGATCGGCGGCTACCAAGACGATTTCGAAGAGAGAACCCCCGTGCCCGGCGATACCGGGCGCGCGGCGCTCAACCAGGCGAACGGCCCACGCTCCGGCAGCGAGGGCTGACCCGTGCTCATCCATGTGTTGGGTTCGGCCGCGGGAGGCGGGTTCCCCCAATGGAACTGCGCCTGTCCGAATTGCGTCGGCGTCCGGAACGGCACGATCGATGCCGCTCCACGCATGCAGACTTCGGTAGCTGTTCGCGCGTTCGACGGAAGCTGGTTCTTGATCCACGCCTCTCCCGATGTCCGGGCGCAGCTTGCCGGCCTGCCGGCGTTGCATCCTCGCTCCGCTCGAGATTTCCCGGTTTCCGGCATCATCTTCACCAACGCCGATCTCGATCAATGCCTCGGCCTCTTCTCTCTTCGAGAACGGCAGCCGTTGCATCTCTACGCGACAGAATCTATCCGCCGAGCCATCGTCGAACAGAACACCTTCTATCGGACATTCGACCGAATGCCGGGCCATGTGACCTGGCACGAATTGAAGCTCGATGTCAGTCAGCCGCTCATCGGAGCCCGGGGGCTGCCGTCTCTTTGGCTGACCACGCTCGCGGTGCCGGGAAAAGTGCCGTTGTATCTTGAATCTCTAGCACAGCCTCAAGCCGACATGAACGTCGCACTGCTCATTCACGATCCTGAAACGGGACGTACGCTCGGCTACGCGCCCTGCGTCGGCGGGCGACATCAGGCAGTGGACCGTCTCATGATGGAAGCCGATTGCCTCTTCTTTGACGGTACGTTCTGGTCCGACGACGAACTGCCGTCGCAAGGGCTCGGACAGCGGACGGCTCGGCAGATGGCGCACTGGCCGGTCGGAGGGTCGGACGGATCGCTCGCGATGCTGGCCCAAGCCCGTGCATCCCGCAAGATCTTGATCCACGTCAACAACAGCAATCCCTTGCTGCGGAGCGATGGAGCGGAGCGACGCAGCCTCGAGGCGGCGAGAGTCGAAGTCGCGTATGACGGCATGGAGATCGAGATATGACCGACCATGTACGACCCCCGCTTCCGCCTCGGTCGTTCATCGAACGCTTGCGACAGGAAGGACTCCAACGGTACCACCACGAGCATCCGTACCATCAGTTGATGCACGAAGGGCGGCTGACGCCGCACCAGCTTCAGCAATGGGTCCTCAACCGTTACTATTACCAAACGCGCATCCCGATTAAGGACGCGCTGATCCTCGCCAAGTCGGACGATCCCGCGTTCCGCCGCCTGTGGATCCGGCGCATCCACGATCACGACGGAGACGGCGCGCACCAGGGAGGCCTGGCCCAATGGGAACGGCTGGCCGGCGCAGTTGGCTTGGATACCAAGCTGCTGAAGAGCTTTCGCGCCGTCCTGCCCGGCGTGCGGTTCGCCTGCGACGGTTATGTGTCGTTCGTCCGCGATGCGACTCTGTTGGAAGCCGTCGCGTCGTCGTTGACCGAGCTCTTCGCTCCCGATCTCATGGCAAGACGGATCGCGGCTTGGGAACGGCATTATCCCTGGGTGGAACCGGAGGCGCTGGAATATTTCCGCGCGCGCGTGCCGCGCGCGGCACGGGATGCGGGCGACGCCTTGGCGTTCGTCGTCGCTCATGCGACGACCTGGGAGCAGCAGAGCCAATGCCTTGCCGCCCTCACGCGCAAGACCGACATCTTGCGCCATCTGTTGGACTGCCTCTACGCACGCTATGTCGTCCCCGAGCGCACCAAAACCGATGACCGAACGGAGCCGTCCGAAGCTGGCTGCGAAAGCGCGCCTGCGCGTTGACCGGCGAAGCGGCGGCTGGATGCTGCTGACTCCCGAGCGAGGTCTGCTCCTCAACAGATCGGCCGGTGAGATTCTGGAGCTCTGCACCGGCGGGCACACGGTCGGCATGATCGTCGAGCGGTTGGCCCAGCGTCATATGGAAAGCGGGCGCGACACCATCGTGGCCGATGTCTTTTCTCTTCTCGCCACACTGTCCGCCCGTGGCCTGATCGAAGAGTAGCTCGTGGCACCATGGACAAGCCCTACACACTCATCGCTGAGCTCACCTACCGATGCCCCCTTTCCTGTCCCTACTGCTCGAACCCGGTCGTCTATTCAAGCCGGCAACCGCTCGACACGCAAACCTGGATGCGGATCTTTGACGAGGCGGAGGCGCTGGGGGTCGTGCAGCTCCATCTCACGGGAGGCGAGCCGCTGTTGCGCGACGATCTGGTCCCGCTCATCCGAGAGGCACGCCGTCTGGATTTGTATGTCAATCTGATCACCAGCGGCATTCCGCTCGACCGAGACCGGTTGCTCCGGCTGCGCGACGCGGGGCTGGACGCCGTTCAACTCTCGTTTCAGTCCACCGAGCGCGAAGAGGCCGACGCATTGGCGGGCATGGCCGCACACGAGCGAAAGCTCGCCGCAGCGCGATGGATCAAGGAATTCGGTCTGCCGTTGACGGTGAACGTGGTACTCCATCGCCGCAATATCCATCGCGTGGCCGAGATCATCGAGCTGGCTGAAGAAGTCGGCGCACACCGGCTCGAATTGGCCAACGTGCAATTCGCAGGATCGGCGCTCGTGAATCGCCTCGCTCTGCTCCCGAGCCGTGAACAGTTGGCCAAGGCGAGAGCCGTGGCGGAAGCGGCTCGGAGCCGGCTCGGCGGCAGGATGGAAATTCTCTTTGTCACACCCGATTTGTATGCCGACGTTCCGCGCGCGTGCATGGATGGATGGGGCCGTCGCTTTCTCGTGATCGCGCCGGACGGCGCGGCGCTGCCCTGTCACGCGGCCCATACGATACCAGGCCTCCCAATGGCCTATGCCGTGGACCGATCGCTGGAAGAAATTTGGGAACGATCGGAGCTGTTCAATCTGTTCCGCGGCGAGGTATGGATGCCTGCGCCTTGCCGTACGTGCGAGCGGCGTGTCCTGGACTATGGCGGCTGCCGTTGTCAGGCGTTCCATCTGGCAGGAGACGCCGGTGCCACCGATCCGGCCTGCCGTTGGTCGCCCTCTCACTCCATCGTGCAACAGGCTCGTGACGAAGCAGCACGGCGGGACATGGAACACTTGCTGACCCCGCGTATGCTCAAGAACTGCCCTTAAGGAGACCGGCATGAGAACCACAGCTCTCTATGTTTGTTCGATACTCATTATTGGAATCGCTCTTCCCGGCTCGGCTGGAGCTGAAGCGCCCCGCTCCCCCACGCCTCCATCCCGCGACGGTGTGGTCAACGTCGAAACATTCGCGCGGGGTTTGGAGCATCCCTGGGGGCTGGCTTTTCTCCCGGATGGACGGATGCTGGTGACCGAACGGCCCGGTCGATTGCGCCTCGTGGACGCACAGGGCCGTCTCTCGGACCCGCTCGCCGGCGTACCAGCCGTTCAGGCCAAGAGCCAAGGCGGCCTGCTCGACGTGGCGATCGATCCGCGCTTCGCAGACAACCGGCTGGTTTATCTGTCCTATGCCGAACCGAGCGAGAACGGCACCGCCGGCACAGCGGTCGCGCGAGGCCGGCTGGCCGACACCCGTCTGGAGAACGTTCAAGTGATCTACCGCCAGCAGCCAAAGGTGAAGAGCGCCAATCACTTCGGTTCCCGCCTGGTCTTCGCACGCGACGGTACGCTGTTCGTTACTCAAGGCGAACGGTACGATTACAAGGAGCAGGCACAGGATCTCTCGAGCGATCTCGGCAAGATCGTACGCATCCATCCCGACGGTTCCGTCCCGCGAGACAATCCCTTTGTCGGCCGCGACGGGGCGCGGCCGGAGATCTGGTCGTACGGGCATCGGAACGTGCAGGCGGCGGCGCTGCATCCGGACACGGGCCGGCTGTGGACGGTCGAGCACGGCGCGCGGGGCGGCGATGAATTGAACCATCCGGAAGCCGGCAAGAATTACGGCTGGCCGGTGATCACCTACGGCGTGGATTACAATGGCACGCGCATCGGCGAGGGCACGGCAAAGGCCGGCATGGAACAACCGGTCTATTATTGGGATCCGGTTATCGCGCCGTCCGGTATGGCGTTCTATACCGGCGAGCGGTTTCGCGACTGGAAGGGGACGGTCCTGATCGGATCGCTGAAGCCGGGACTGCTCGTTCGGTTGACGATGAAAGAAGGCGCGGTGGTCCAGGAAGAACGGTATCTCGGTGATCTCGGCGAGCGGATTCGCGATGTGCGCCAGGGACCCGACGGGCTGCTCTATCTACTCACGGACAACGACAACGGCCGGATCCTTCGTCTATCGCCGAAGAAAGCCGGCGAACCACAATCCAAACCTACAACTCCTTGACAGTGGCGTCCACCTCTCCACTCCAGAACCGCGAGGCGAGCCGATACAGAATCGGCAAGACGACGAGGATGAGCACCGCCGACGTCAACATGCCGCCGACCACGACCCGTGCAAGCGGTTGCTGGGATTGCGCCCCGATGCCGGTGGACACGGCGGCGGGAATCAGTCCGATCGCGGCCGCCAGCGACGTCATCAATACAGGCCTCATGCGCACTTCGGCGCTTTTCAGGATGGCCGTCCGCAAGTCGAACCCTTCCTGGACGAGGTCGCGTATCCGGCTCACCAGAATCAGCGCGCCCTGCACCGCGACGCCGAACAGCGAAATGAATCCGACGGCGGCGGAAATGCTGAAATGCGTCCCGGTCACCGCCAGCGCCAGCACGCCGCCCACCAGAGAAAACGGCACGGCGATCAGCACGAGCATCGCATCGCGCATCGACTGCAAGACGAAGTAGACGAGAAACAGAATCGCCAGCAGCGTGACCGGCACAATGCGAGCCAGCCTGGCCTTCTCGTCCTGCAATTGATCGTATTCGCCGTGCCACTCCGTGCGGTACCCTTCGGGCAAGACGACTTCTCGTCCGAGTCGTTCCTCGACTTCGCGGACGGTGCTTTCGAGATCGCGCCCTCGTACGCTGAACTTGATAGGGATGTATCGTTCGTTGTTCTCCCGGTAAATGATGAATGCGCCGGTCTGTTCCGTGATGGTGGCCAACTGCTTGATGGGAATCTTGGCTCCTTCCGGCGTGCTGACGAGAATTTGCCCGATCGTATCGATGTCCCGCCGGAATTCCGGCATGAATCGCACGACGAGATCGAACCACTTCTCGCCTTCATACACCTGCGTCACCGCCTGCCCGCCGATCGCCGCTTGAATGACATCGTTCACGTCCCCGACCTGGAGCCCGTATCTGGCGCAGGCCTGGCGATCCACATCGATGAGCAGATTCGGCTGGCCCATGAGATGGAGCACCGCAAGATCTTTCACGCCGTGCACGTCCTTCATCACCGCGTGGATCTTCGAGGCGATGCCTTCCAACGTGCGCAGATCGGGGCCGTAGAGCTTGACCACGTTTTCGCCCTTGACGCCCGACATGGCTTCCTGGACGTTATCCTGGATGGCTTGAGAAAAATTGAACGAAATGCCGGGGAAAGATTGCAGCTCTTGTTCGATTTCCCCGATCAGATGCTGCTTACTGTGCAATGAGACCCGCCATTCCGATTTCGGCTTGAGGGTCACGAGAAATTCGGCGTTGAAAAAACTCGTCGGGTCCGTCCCGTCGTCGGGCCGCCCCAATTGAGACGCGACGTCGACGACTTCCGGAACCCTGCGGAACACTTGCCTGATCTGCGTGACCAATTGCGCCGCCTGCTCGAACGAGATATCCACCGGCAGCGTGGCGCGCATCCAGATGTTACCCTCTTCCAGCGCCGGCATGAATTCGCCGCCGATGAACGGGACTGCCAGCAGGGCAACGGCCAGCGCCGCGACCGCGATGCCCACGACGAGAAACTCGTGATCCAGCGCCCATTCCAGCGTGGCCACGTAGCGCCGGCTGATCCATTCGACGACCGCCGTGTCCTTCTCCCGCACATTGTCGGAGAGCAGCAGCGCACACAGGGCCGGCGCCAACGTGAAGGCCATCAGCAGCGCGCCCGTCAAGGCAAGGCCGTAGGTGAGCGACATCGGCGCAAAGATTTTTCCGGGCACGCCGGTCATGGTAAAGAGCGGGATGAAGGCGACGACAATGATCGTCGTGGCGAAAAAGATCGGCCGCCCCACTTCGCGCGCCGCCCGCATGATGTGCATCGGCACCGTCAGGCCCTGCGTCTTCCTGTGCGAGACGTGATAAAAAATGCTCTCCACCATGATCAGAGTCGAGTCGACGATGATGCCGAAATCGATGGCGCCAAGGGAAATCAAGTTTGCAGACTCGCCGCGGAGCACCATGAGGCAGAAGGTGAAGAGCAAGGCGACCGGCACGGTCAGCGCGACGATCATGGCCGTTCGGAAGTGACCGAGAAAGACGTAGAGAATGATCGACACGAGCACGATCCCGGCGATCAAAATATCGACAACCGTCTCGATCGTGGTATTGATCAACACGGTCCGATCGTAAAAGGTCTTGATCGCCACGCCGGCCGGCAGGCGCTTTTTGTTCAACTCTTCCACCTTCTGATGGACGCGATCCAAAACGGGCGAGGCCTTCTCTCCCCGCTGGAGCAGCACCACGCCCTCCACCACGTCGTCCCGGTCGTTGATGCCGACCTTGCCGAGCCGCACGCGGTATCCGACGCTCGTATTGCCGAGGTTGCGCACGAAGATCGGCGTCCCTTCCTTTTCCGCCACCACCGTATCGGCGATGTCGTCGAGATCCCTCATGAGGCCCAGGCCCCGGACGTTGAAGCTCTGTGCGCCCATCGTCAGATAATTGCCTCCGACGTCGGCATTGTTCCGCACCAGCGCTTGGATCACCTGATTCAGCGTGACGTTGTAGCTCAGGAGCCGACCGGGATCGAGATCGACGTGGAATTCCTTCGTCGTGCCGCCGAATGTCGTGACGTCGATGACACCAGGCACCCGCTTGAACTCGCGCCTGATCTGCCAATCCTGGATGGTCTTCAGATCCGTGAGACTTTTCCCGCCGCCTTCCAGCTCGTAGCGATAGATTTCGGCGATGGCCGACCACGGCGAGATCGTCGGCTGGATGTTCTGCGGCAGGGTGATCAATTGCAGCCGGTTCAGCACTTCCTGGCGATCGCGGAAATAATCCGTTCCGAATTGGAAATAGATCTTGATGTCGCTCAACCCGAAGATCGAGAGGGCACGGATATCGGTCAGTCCCGGCATACCCTGCAACGCGATCTCAATCGGCAAGGTGATCGCCCGCTCGATCTGCTCCGGCGACCAGCCGGGATATTGGGTGATGACCTCGATCATGGGCGGGGACGGATCGGGATACGCCACCACATCGAGCACGTGGAAGGCATACAGGCCGCCGAACAGGAGCCCGAGGCCGAGGACGCACACGAACACTCGTTGCGTCAGCGAGAAGTGAAGAATCCGTTCAAGCATCGATCGAGCGAGCGTTCACTGTTGCGGCAACCGATTAGCCTCTCCGTGTTCCGACGTGCAGGGCACGCACGCTGCCCTGCCGGTCGATGGAACAGAACCCGATGTCCCGGCTGGTTTAGATGCGAAACGTCTGCAGGAGCTCATGCAGCGGCCGCTTGGCCGCCTGTGAAGGGATGTCGAACCATGAAATCGGAGGAACGATGCGCGGCTCGCCGACCGTCGGGCTGAGATAGCAGACAGGAGCCGGACCGTTCTCAACCGTCTCGCGCACTTCGTCGAGCGTGATTTCCAGAGCCTGAGTTCGATCCGGAAGCGCCTGTTGAAACTCGTCGGTGAGATCGAAGGAATCGGCGAGCGCCAACCCGCCGCTGAGAAACCAAATGGCCAGGATGAAACAGATTCTCGTCGTCGCCAAACGACTCATCGAGTCGCCGATCGATCCGGATGCACTGCAGCACTCATCGCATGTGAATCTATAATGGACGTCCGGCTTCGGTCAAGCGACGAGGCGAAAGATGCGCCACAGGCCGCGACATCTTCCTCCCGGCAGCCGCGGTTATGTGCCGGAAGATTTGTCGGTAGGAACTGCGGACGTGAGCACGATGTTAAACTCTTGGATCGCCATCCCGCCTTGTCCATCGGATGCCGTAATCCTCACAGGGACGGTACCGCGCTGGTCGGCTGGGATCGACCAGAGGAGCAGTCCCGTCCCGCTCTCGATCGTCATCCCCGGAGGCCCCTTCTCCAATTGATAGGTTACCGTGTCGCCGTCCCGATCCTCAGCCTTCACTCGGTACTCATAGCGCTCCAACTGTCCGGCCGTGGGCGGCATCGACACAATCTTGGGAGGAGAGTTCCTGACAGAGATCGGATTGGACCGCACCGGGTCGGCAGCCATCGACAAGTCCTTGGCCACGACTTCCAAGACGATGGTTCCGCCGGCAAATCCTGCCGTATCGAGGAACGGTTCATCGCCCTCCTTCACAAGACCGGCATTTCTGTACCAACGGTACCTGAGGAAGACGCGATCGTCGTCCGGATCCCGAACATCGATCTGCGCAACAACCCGTTCTCCTGCTTCCGGAGTTTCAGGAGTCATCGACACGCGAGTCACAATGGGAGGGCTATTGCCCACCGTCGCGACGGCGGTTCGATACGGTGCTCCCTCATGGCTCCCGTCGGACGGGATAATTTCCACAATGACCTGTTGCCCGCGTTTCAAGACGTCAGGCGGCAATGAGGCTCCTGTCTGTCCGGAAACCTGCGTCCCGTCCACAAGCCAGCGATAGCGAAACGAGACCGATTCACGTTCCGGATCTTCCGCCTCGACGAGCACCGTCAGTGGACCCGTCAATACAATAGGATCCGGCAGAATCTGAGCGCTCTTCACCAGCGGAGCACGATTCCCTTGGTTCGCCTGCTCTCCGGTTGGTGGGGCCGCGGGGCTGCACTCCACGAGCCCCATGGCCGCCACGACGAGACAAACCGACATCAGCCGGCGATTCAGTCGCCGATCTTGATCTCGTGCTGTCACATCAGTCCCGCTGATTGATCCATGCCAACTGGCGACTTCGGACGTTCCCTGTATTCACGCATGGGGAAAAGGCGGCTCCTGTGCTCCCTTGTATATGTCCCATGACTGTCCCGCTACAGCCTTGACTGGGGCTTGAGGTCCCCGGAGCACCTGATCCCCCCTGACTGATCGTCTGGACGGCCATCGAGGAGGCGAGGCCCGTCCCCAGGCTGATGGACCGAGCAGCATTCGTGTTTCCGCCCGATTGCGTGGTACCGATGAACGGAGTCGTATAGGCGGTGCCGGTCAAGTAATACAGCGCGTAGAGGTTGCTGTTGCCAGCCGCCACGCAGACGTCCGTACTGGGGATGAAGGTGGTGAGGAAGATCACTCCTCCGATCGCAGTCGGCGAGGACAGAGAACGTTCTCCTGCCGTGGGCAACGTTAAGAACCACCCATCCATCGAGGCCACGAGGCCTTGAAGCGTCGAGGTGGACGAACCCGAGAGTGTCGTCACGCCGGTCACTCCGGTGACCTGATTCGTCCCGGACGCACAGGTAATGCAAATCGATGCATTCGAGACGTCGACCAGATTGTTATCCCAACAACTGGTGGCCGAGGTTTGCGGGCATGGCGGAGATGTACCCACCACGGAATCTTTGATTCCGAAGAGATATTCGGTTGTCGTGTCGGTTTTGTCTTGCTGGTTGTAGTACCGGCCTGTCCCGAAAAACAGCCAGACTTTCCCTCCGCCGTCGATGGTCACCGCCGGCGCAGAGATGATGGGTCCTGGAATTTTCGCATTGGTGGCCTGCGGAAAGGTGTCGAGCACCTCCGTCGGTATTCTGTTGGCCCCCGAAGCAATCCCCCACGTACCGGGTGTACATGGCGCACTGACACAGCCGCCGGTCGTCAGGCGATACATCTTGCCTCTCCACGGAGTAGTCCCGTCATTGAGGGCTCGTCCGGTGTATACGGCGTCATACCGCCAATCGAAGTTCACGTCCACCGCGACGAGATCGCCCATCCAGGCGTTATACGTACCAACCGGCATCTTCGTCACCAATGAATTGGCGGACCCAGGCCCAGCGGCAAGATCAACGGCGTACAGATTGGCCGTTTGCGCAATGCTTCCGTCATAGCTCGTCATGCCCGAGCCGAAGACGGCAAACCATTTCGCCAGCGTGTTATCCGTGTTGGAGCCTGGCGCACTTGCCCGCACCACAGCTGGGTAACTCGTTGTCAATCCGAGCGTGCTGTCGGTGAAGGACCACAAGAGTGTCGGAGCGACTTCCGGATTCGTAATGTCCAACACGAAGTAGGCGGAATAGAAGCTGCGGGTTTGCGTCCCGCTGCCGAAGTTGGCCGTGACGGTCATCGGCGGCGCACCGGTCGCGGCAGTGCAGCTTCCGCAGCTCCCGCCCATCCGAAATCCGCCGATCAAAATGGTGCCCCATCCGTTGGGATGGGTGGCGTCCGGAGTAAAGATCCTCACATCCGTGACCTTCGGTTTCAAGTCGACATAGTAGACATGGGTGTAGCCGATCTGCGTGAGCCACTGCAGTTGCGGCAGCAACTGGTAGGGAATAAAGCCCCACAGCTCATCACCGAGGTTCGGCGTACCGGAATTGTTCGTCGGCGTCTTCGTAAACCATCCGTGCTCGGTGACCGTCGTCGTCGTTGGGTCGTCTCCCGGATGGTAAAAGCCACCGTTGATGGCGTGCAGCATCCCATCATTGGCCCCCATATAGATCACCTGTCGCCGGTTCTGATACTGCTGATAGAAGGCCGTGTAGCTGGCGTCGCTGTACAGCACATCGAACCGCTCTCGGGGTGCCGCGACCACGATCGGGGTCGAATAGATATTGTCTCCGAGCTTCCATACCTGAAGCCCGCCATTCACCGTGCGCTGTCGATCGCGCATGCCGGTCACTTGCGTCCCGCGAATAAAGTTGATGATGTTGTCCGCCGTGTAGGGAGCGGCTCCGGCACGGAGGTACGGCGCCAGGGTCGTGTCATTCGCTGTCGTAAATGCGATTTGTTCTCCCGTATCGACGAGCCCATTGTTGTTCGTATCGACCCAGGTCTGGATGTTGCGGGAAGCGGGCGACATCAAGGCAAGCTGCTTGCCGGCCTCCCATACAGGGACCACGCTCGTCAGCGGTTGATTCGCAAAAGTCGGCGTCGTGCTGTCGGCAAACCCATCGCCGTTCGCATCGATGAACTTGTTCGCCAATGTCTGTCCATACGTCAGGCTCGCCGGGTTGCTGTCGTAGAACGTTTGAACGATGAGGTCGTTTTGATAGATCAGACGCCCATCGCCGTCGGTGTCTTCTCGAGTATTTCCGTACGCATCGACAAAGAGTCCTTGCGCATAACCCACCCAATCCACTTCGTTCAGCGTGGCCGGTTCAAGCACGCTCGGGAAAAAGAACGACTGATATAGGGTGCCGTCGCCGGTCGACGAGTTGGCCAAGACCGAGATGGCCGTTCCGGAACCGGCCGAATTCAAAATCGATACGAACGCCCCGCCCAACTGTGTCTGCAACTGCAAAGGATTGGATGTATAGAAATAGGTGTCGGGCACGCCGTTGCCGTCCTGATCCCATTCGCTGGCAAGATCGGGCGTCTTGCTGTTGTTCTGATCTTTGAAGCCTCCATACTTAGCGGCGTACCAGAAGGGATCTTGCAAGACTTGGGCGGTCGGGCCACTCACCGTAAAGGTCCGCGTATTGGCCGAATCAGTCATACCGTTACTGCCTGAAGCGACAACTGTGTAAGCATCGCAGTCGCTGAATCCCGCATCGCCGCCACAGACGACATCGAGATATTGGCCGGCGCCTGTCACACCGTTAATGAAATAGCCGGCGTAATCGGTATGCCCCGCTGCACCGTACAAACCCTTCGTTTTGACGGTAATCTGTGTCGTCGTAGTCTTAACGTAAATCCGATATCTGACGTCCAATTCATAATCCCAGCCGTAGTCCGCATCGTCCCACATCAAATCGTAGCAATAAGTGAAGCCGTTGGTTTGTTCTGCATTCCAATCTGCATCGGTCCCATCACTCGGACAGATTTTGAAATCCACCAGTTCACCGCCGGAGTTGTCTCCGTTCCAGCCTTGTGTTTTGGTACCCGGACAATCGTTGCCCCAAGGAATGGTCGGACAGCCATCATGGAAGTCTGGGAGAATCTGAACCTTGTTGGTGCCGACTTGGAATGACAACGTCGGAAACGGAGGATTGGTCACGACGCTGTAGGTGGTGATATTCTGGGCAATCTGCAGATCTGTCCGAAGATCGGTGGTTTTGGCGTAATTGGCGAGACCGGCGAGATAATAGGAGCCTTGCTTCGTGGGCTCTTCGATGCAGAGTCCTCGGATGCTGGCAAAATTTCCCGCCTTCGGCGTGCAGTTTCTATCATTCACGGCGCCGGATTGACCGATGTACACATTCCCAATGCCTTCGAGCGAGTTGATGTTGGCATTGGCGATCAATGTCTGCACGCTGGGCACATCGGACGTGCTGATGGCTTTGGCCCAATAGGATCCCGGCAGCTCGTCGGAATCGTACGACGGCCTTGGATCGCTCAAGAGTAGGACGAACGGCTTGGAACAATAGGGACAATTCGCATAAGGGTCTTGCCACGAGGATGCCACCGTCAGCCCGAGAAGGCCGGCATCCGGGCTTCCTACCTGGAACTGACTGGTCGGACCCGACTTGCCGGAGAAGTACCGGATGGCTTCATACATCATTTCCGCCATCGGATTGCCCCAGCTTTGACAGATGCCGGCGTTAGCCGTGGAGAGATCGAGTATTTCGCCCTGATTGCAGTTGTTGTTGGAGATATTCGAGCCGGCGGTCGCGCTGCCGTAATACCAACCTCCACTATAGCTGTACTGAACAATCTGGAACCGCTCCAGATTCGCAATGATTTGTGAGGTACCCGCGAATTTGCCCGTCGCCGGATCGATCTCCGAGTTGGGGTCGACCACGTTGCTGCGCAACACCCCTCCGCTGGTATGGGCCCCATAACTCCCGCTGATCAACGCAAACTTCATGTGGATCACATCGTCGGTCGTCGTCGCCGTTCCGTTCCGGTCCACACCCATCGACTGCATCAGTCCGACCGGTTTGTAGTGACTGACGTTGGAATTGTCTGTATAGGTCTGACAATTGGCTTCCAGCATGGCAGGCACACAGACCAACACGTCGGTGTTATACGTATACGTCGGGCTATACGCCGGCCCGTACGGAGAACTAGAAGAAGTATTTGCCTGCCACAGACATTGTTTGTTTTCGGTACTCGCGGCATAGGGATAGTTGCCGTTGGCGATCATCACCAACGAGGAAGTCTGCGTTCCGGACGTGTTCGTATTGCAAAATGTGATGGCGCTCCAATTGACGGGCGTCAGGTTGGCGATATCGGTTCCCGTATAGGCCTTCGCCCAGGAATGGGCATCCTGGGGAAGGAGCGTGCGTGAGAGCACGGTACGGTCGTTGCTGGTGCTGCTCGTTGCGGTGTCCACGATCCGGTGGCCGCCATACAGCACCTTGCGTAGGACGTCGATGCGCGCCATCGTGGCCCAGTTGAGAAAGTTTCCACTCCAGGCGCCGGAACAATAGTGACCGTTGGCGCCGGTCGCCGATGCCGAGGGCTCGAAGCGGTTGTTCCCTGCCACATAGGTGTAGCACTTGGTCCAATCGAAGTAGCCGTCATAGGCGATCGTATCTTTATAGGTCGTATCCAACGTCCCGTCGCCATCCAAGTCTGTAATGTCGTTATAGGCTCGGAGGAACTGCCGGTGATCCTTGTCCATCACCAACATCACCAATGGAGGGACCGTTTGGTTCATGAACGGAGGGTAGGCGGTGTAATTCTGCATCGTCTGAGCCGATGCGAGCGATGCAGCCGCGAGGCAGGCTGCGATCACAAGAGCGGAGCATAGGCGACTGGTCCGGTTCAGAGTCACTCCGTATCTCCACATGATTCACCTCCTGAGCAAACAGCACTGTCATCTCGAATGCTGAGACTCTATTGACACCCGCTTCCGTTCAATAAACAGTCATACACGGTCGTCACGCGGCTGGTGTTGCCGGTGGCCACGTTCGTCGCCCAACAATCGATCCGATAATATTTATCCGTGCTATTGGCCGCATTCACCGGACTTCCGTACGCATCCGACGACTGCGAGTTGGAACCGGCTCGGGGCTGGAGGTAGAGATAATCGATGTCCCCATAGACCGTGTAATTTTGGATCGTCAACACAATGTTGGGCACCGAACCACCTCCCCCTCCCGGGACAAAGGCCACATCCGCGTTGCTCGCCAAACTGCCGAGAATCTCTTGATTGAGAACGGCAACATTGGCGGTCGGCACCGGGCCTGCGGGAGTGGCAGAACTTTGGAGCGCAGCGGGCACGCTGCTGCCGTTGGCGATCGAGGCTTTGATGACATTCGCGCCGACGCCGACACAGGATTCGGCGGCATCGGAGGCCGCTTCCGCCGTGCGCACGGCGCCTGCCATCATGTTGTCCATGCTCGTGACGGTGATCGCCGCGATGCCGACTGTGAACATGATCAGCAAGAGCATCATCACGACGAGGAGTGTGATTCCGCTTTGATCCGACACCACGCCGCCGATCCCGGAATCCGATTCTTCGGTGCTACGTTCCGACATTTCTCAACTCCACGGTCCGAGTAAGGATCCTCCGGCGCAATTGTAAGTAGGATGTCATCGCCGGACCGGCCGGAAGATCGCCCGCAGCAAAGACACCGTTGGCATGATTGTGATCGGAGACGATGACCGGTGCGTTCGTACTGACTGCTTTGGCGTTGCCTTCTCCAAAGCCTTGGTCTTGGCCGGTGGTTTTCGGCGCTTCGCGAGCCACCAGATTGATTTGTACCAGTCGAATCGAGGTCGGGCTCAACGTACCCGCCGACGTGCCGGGCCACGTGCTGTTGGTGATGAAATCGGCTTGGTCGAACGTACTCGATGCATTCTGGTCGTCGATGATGCCGTCCGGATTTCCGCTGTTGACGGTAAGGACACAGCCATCGCAGGCAAACGCCAGTTGCAGGTCTTCGATGCCGTTGAGAATCGGGAGACAGCCGCTGCCCGCCACGTTGCAGTTCAATGCTGTTCCCGGCGCGACTCCGCGCACCAGACAGGGCGCATTACCTTGGCAGAGATTGTTGGCATCGGGAGGCCCGATGACCTGATAGGTGACGCATTGAAGAAGATAGACTTGGGTTCCGGCGCCAGCGGACACCGGGGCCGGAAGAGCCGGATTGAGGTTCACAATGCCACCTGCCCCGATTGCTCCGACGATAGCCGTCGCGCCGCCGATGGAAATCACCGAGCCCGGCGCCAAACCCGACGGCACCGCTTGCATCGCCGTGACCGCTCCTGCCGGGAGTGTGATCGATGGGATGCCGGGTCCCGCTGCTGCACTGAGCTGCCAGAGAGGAGCGGCTTGGGTATTGGTCATCGGAACGACCATCGAGATGCCGTCCGGTCCTGTATCCGCACCGCCCGGGGTGTTGTCCTGCGGGACGATGGGAGCCGGAACGCCGCCGATCGCACAGGACCCCACCTGAGCAACGATCCCCAATTGGTTGGTTATCCCGAATCCTGCCGCCTTGATGTCCGATGCGATCATATCCATGGCGGCGCGGGCATTTTGCTGCGTGTCCGCCGTCAAGTTGTTCACCCGAGTTGTCTTATATCCCGTGGTCAATGTGGCGAAGCCGGCTGCGACGATGACGACGGAAATACTCGTCGCAATCATCAATTCGATCAGCGTTATTCCCGATTCATTTCGCGCTTGCTCCTTCATCGCATCCTCGGCGTTTTGCACGGAGCGACTATCGGGGATCCACCACGGTATTTAGGGCGACGCTTTTGACTCTCGACACCGCACCTTTGATATTGCGGTAGCCGGTCCAATTGACCTGCACAGTGACCTGACTCGCCTGATTCGCGTCCGGTGGCAAGTTGGCCTGCACGGTACCGAACGGAACGACGGTGACGACACCTTGAACTCCCAAGAGTCCGGAGTTGTTCAACAACGCCTGCCACTGAGTGCAGTCGCCCTTGATCTGTGGCTGAGTAATGAGATTGCACGTCGTCGCATTCGACGTGTTGATTCCAGTGTAGAGAGCGGTGACCAAATACGTGTTTTTGTCCCCGGTGAAGTGCACTCGGTCGATCATGTCCGCCGCAAGATTGGTCGCCAACGTCAGCTCGTTCGCATCCACATTTCTCGTGAGGGACGCAGCCTGCATGCCCGTTAAGGTCAACACACCGACAACGAGTATCGTCCCCGACACCATGGCTTCCAGGAGTGTAAAACCCTGGCATCCTGTCAGTGTCGGTCGGGCGCGATAGATCATGGTCCGATACCAGTTCTCCACAAGCCTTACGGACATGCGGCGACAACTTGCGTGCACCAACTGACTTTGCCCATCGGATTCACGGTCACCGAATAGCCGGTTTGCGCCGTGAGCAACTGAACCGTCTGTGTCACAGCCGGCGAACTCATTCCCCGGGAGTTGAAGGTGATCGGTCCGGCCTGCGGCAGATTGAAGTTCACGACGCGTGACGGAAGCGTTTCGACGGGAAGCGCGGCGGCGCCGCCCGGAAAAGAAAAAATCGCCTGGACGGATCCGGCGCCCGTCGGAGGCGCGGTGGTATTGCACGGCGCGTTCGGATATAGGCAGATATTGACGATGATCGGCCGGTTCTGATTGATCGCCGTCGCGCGGGCTCCTTGTAGTCGGGACGCGAGCGTGGACGTGGCTTGGTTCAGTTGATAATGCTGAACCCACTGAATCAGATTGGGGGCGGCCATCGCGGCCAACAGACCGATCACCACGACGGCAATCGCCATTTCGATGAGCGTGAAGCCGCCTTGCGATGATCCAGCCCTGTAACCTTTTGGCTCGACGCCCGACTCATCATGAGTAAACGCCATGCGCGAACACTCCAATGAGGCCACGTTTAGCAACCGATCTCGGTCAAGGGTTGGCCCCAGGATCGAGAGCGGACAGCAAGTCATATGCCCCCGGACTTTCAGCCACGAATTCCGTATCACCACGTCCATGCATCACGTGTCTTTACCGATACTCAATCAAGGGATTGATGACGTATATTTGGCGATTCGATGGCGCCGGGGCGGTCGCCCGTATTACTACGGTAGAAAGTTTGCTTCGGCGCAGAACAAAAACCGTCGGATTCAGACCGACCAGGGAATGCCCTGGTGCACCGCCCCGTTGAGGTATACTGACAGGCAATCGGTAGGAGTTCTTACCACCGCTCTGAACGACCACCTTGGCTCATGACCAGTGAGTCCTCATTGAAATCTCCGGTCGCGCCGTCTCGGCGGTTCACGCTTTCGGACATTACGTTCGGATTCGCCACTGCGATTTTAATCCTCGCCGCCATAGGCGGACTCTTCGTCCAGAGCCTGTTCTTCCGAGTCGAACTGACCGATATGGTCTTCCATACTCATCGCGTGCTTCAGCAACTGGAAGAACTGCTCACCGACATGGGGCAGTTCGAAGCCGCCGCCCTGTCGTACAGTTTGGCCGGACGAGAGGAATACCTGACGACGTACAAGGCCAAGAGGGCCACCATCGACGGCGATCTTGCGGCCCTGCGCAGTATCGCGACGGATAGTGACTCGGAAAGGCTGCAGCTCCAGGCTGTCGAAGACGCGGTGCGGGATATTCTGAGTAGCCTGGACGAGCTGGTGGCGTTACCTCACGCTCGACCTCAGGCGGAACATCTGCAGCGTGAAGACATGTTGGTCTTCAAAGGCAAGAAAGCGATGGACGCGTTTCATATGGCTGTTGCACACCTGCAGGAAGAAGCGAAGCAATTGCTCAGTGATCGCATCACGGATTTGAAGCGGACGTGGAATCATACGCTCGGTCTCTTGCTGATCGGCATCGGACTGTCGACCGGGATTATCGCATGGCTCTTCGGGACGATCCGGACGGAAACCCGAACACGTCTGCGCATCCAAGAGGCATTGGAACGCTCTCATGACGAGCTCGAGAGCCGGGTCGCCGAACGAACTCGCCAGCTTGTCGTGACGAATGAACGGCTTTCCTCACTGTCGAGGCGAATCATCCGCGTACAAGAAGACGAGCGCCGCAGGATCGCGCGAGATCTCCACGACGAAATCGGCCAATTGCTCAGCGCGGTGAAGCTCAGTCTGCAGGACGTTCAGGACAGGGTCGAAGGCTCGCCGGTCCATCCCTTGGTGTGCGACAGCCTCGATGTCCTCGGGCAGTTGCTTCAGCGCGTACGGAGCTTGGCCTTGGAGCTCCGACCCTCTTTGCTGGACGAACTCGGTCTCCATGAGGCCTCGAAATGGTACGTGAAGCAATTCGGGACGCGGGCGGGATTGACCGTTACATTCCAAGCCGAAGGCGCGTGGGAAGATTTACCTGAGGAGATTGAGATCGCCTGCTTTCGAGTGCTGCAGGAGGCATTGACGAACATCGGCAAACATGCCCACGCCACACAGGCATCGGTGAAACTGATTCGACTGAACGACCATCTCGACCTCACGATTGCCGATAACGGCACCGGATTCCTCTTCAATGAGGCGCGGTCTGCCGCCCTTATTCGGGGAACGAGCTTGGGGTTGGTCGGCATGGAGGAACGGCTCCGTCTCGTGGGAGGAACACTGGACATCGTGTCGGCGACAGGAGCCGGAACGGAGGTGAGAGCTCAGTTTCCTCTCCGAAGAGATGGGGAAACTCTCGTGCTGAGTGGAGGTCCCGCATGAAACAGATTCGAGTCGTGCTGGCCGATGATCACGCCTTGGTGCGCCAGGGGTTACGGGCGCTACTGGACAAGATCGAAGACGTCCTTGTCGTCGCGGAAGTGGGCGACGGGCTGGACGCCGTGAAGGCTGCCAAAGCAGAGAAGGCCGATCTCGTGTTGATGGATATCAAAATGCCCGGCCTGAACGGTCTCGAAGCCCTCATCCGGCTCAGGAAGGAATGCCCGGGTCTTCGCGTCATCATGCTCTCGATGTACGCGGCCGAGGAATACTTTCAAATGGCTCTCGATGCCGGAGCGGCGGGATATCTGCTCAAGGACGCGGACCGCACCGAATTGGAGCTCGCGGTCAAGGCGGTCGCGAGAGGAGAGACGTATTTGACGCCGGCTGTTGCTCAGTACGCCGTGCAATCGTATCGCAATCCCAAGAGCCGCAAAGAAGGGCCGTTGGCCGCGCTCACTCCCCGTCAACGAGAAATTCTCCAATTGATGGCCGAAGGCAATACCAGCAAAGCGATCGCGAATCGCCTCTCGCTCAGCACCCGCACCGTCGAAAGCCACCGCTCAGACATCATGGAGCGCCTTGGGGTTCATGACATGCCCAGCCTCGTCCTCATCGCCCTTCGCGCCGGTCTGCTCAGCCTCCCTCAATAGGCTCTCGAAACCGGTTGACGGGAAGATCGCTGAACGTTTGGCCATACAGTCGGTCAGAGACTTTCCGCCGCATGCGGTGCGAAGCGCCATGCCATAACAGAGATCTCTCACTCGTTCCTTACGCTTTCATTACTTCTTCCTAAGCGGTCCTTTACATTTTCTCTTTTCTCTCACCGTTTCTTTGCTGCACGTTTACTTTTCTCAATCTACGTATCCCGCGGAACAGCACTTGCCTAGGAGTCTGTCCGAGTCATGCCTTCTACTGCGGCAAAACAATCTGCCGGCATCTGCGTCGTTCTCGGCCCGAAAAAATCCTCAACGTATTCCGGCGAATACGCCTCCGGTTTTTCCGAGCCTGCGGCCTCGCATCTACCAACAGCTCCTTTGCCTCGCAACGAAGGATGACTCGGACAGACTCCTAGCGACGGTAACGATTCGCTCCATGGCTGTACCAATCGAGTGGAGGCTGCCACGCCGTGTCCATTCACGAAAGAACCTGGACCTCCTGCACGACGATCCTCACATGTGGCTTGCTGAGTATTGCCGGGATCGCCGCGCCGACCTGGGCAGCCACCGCTCCTTCCACCTATTCCGCTTACAGCGGCACCGATCCGAAGGCGAGCCCCGCCCCTCCACCGACACTGGGCCCCGCGAACTCGATCTTTCGGGATCCGACCTTCGGCTCCAGGATTCTGCGCGTCACCGACGGCAATACAGCGGGGGGAATGTCGATCATTCCTGAAGATGCAGGCTACTTTCGAACCTGGAATGCCGATTCGACGGCTCTCAAGTTGAAAAACACCAACGGCAAATCGTGGTGGGTCTCGTTCGACCCGGTCAATTTCGCCGTCGGCGGAGGATCGGCCCAACCCACATTACACCCATTGAGTATCGACTATTCCTGGGAATGGTCCGCAGTCAATCCCGATCTCATCTACTTTTTGAACGGCAATCAACTCGCACAGTACAGCAAATCTACGGGGGGGACGTTCAACCTCGGCGGCCCGTCCAATGGGCATCCCGTGACGTACCATGTTTCGGTGGTCGGTCAAGACGATTGGGTGTGCTCCGCCGCCGGGCCCGGGGGACAGGACACCTATACGGAGCTGTTCTGTGTCAGTCCGGGTACCATGCAAACGAAGTTTATCGATGTCGTGAATCGAACGATCAACGGCGTCCCGCAAACGGATCCCAATTGGCCCACGTCGGCTCCCGGTCAAACGATCGGCGTTCATTCCATCTTCGGCAGTGCGGGAGGCACGTGGCTCGGGGTCGTGTTCGTGCAGCAAAGCTGGGGCGCGAATGGGATTGCCGTCTTGAATCTTTCCACCAACCAGTGGTCGTTGGCGACGGCGGACGCCCATTTCTCCGGTCACACGTCCCTGGGAAACGGCAAATACGTGAACGGGTGCGGCTCGATCAACGGAGCGGATTCACGGGGCGCCATGCTCCGCAATCCCAACAACTTGATGGACGCTTCTCAATACGTCTTCTTCATGCAGCCGCCGACGACCACCGGGTGGTACGACGGCGAGCATAGTTCATGGTTCAATGCCTCGACCAATGCCAACGCGCCGGTCCTGTTTTCCCGCTATAACATTTTGGCGCCGCCCAGTCCGCTCCTGTGGTTCGGTGAAATCGTGATGGCGGCGACCGACGGATCGAATACGGTGTGGCGATTCGCGCACAATCACAACGACAGCAGCAGCTTCTACGGCGAAGCCTTCACACAGGTGTCCAACGATGGCCGCTGGGCCATCTTTTCCAGCTATTGGGACGGCACGCTGGGCTCCTCGAACGGTGATTTCGGCATCCCGACGCGGATCGATACGTTCATCGTCGAACTGCTGCCGACCCGGTCCGGCAGCAACCCACCGGCGGCCCCTACGAACCTGCATGTCCGGTAAGACAAAAGAGCGCGCCTCGGAATCGTACCATCACTTCTCGCTGAAAAATTCTTCGTCCTCGGTGCGCTGCGTCCATCATCAAAAAAGACACAATTTCAACAAATCAATCGTGACGGTGAACCCATAGGTCGGGCCCTTGTCTTTATGATTAATGCTGTCGTTCCATGTTTCCGCGCGAAAGGCTGCATAGGTCGCCGCCACCGACCAAAAGAATTCCTTTCGGCTTTGACCCGTTGCGTCCGTGAAGATACCGGAGTCCCAGGTGAGGGCATATTCGATTTCCCAGTGAGGCGCCCCGTTCGATGTGCCGTAGGGGCCCAAGCTGACCGACAGTTGATACAGGAACGAGTACGGCTTCACATGATGAATGAGCGCGCCGGATTGGAGTTGACTGTACCTCGCCATCGCCGAGAAACGTAGATAGTCGGTCACATAGTGCAACGGCGTGTCGTTCCAATACGGAATGAGGGAATCGAACGAACTGCGGCGCAGGCCGATGCGCGCGAACTCTTCTTGATAGACGGTGCCGAGCGAAATACCGCCTCCTGCGTAAAACTCCGGGCGATCGTTCAAGAGAGCAAACCATCGAGTGAGCGAGGCATCCGCCATTCCGTCGACCACATTCTCACGCCGCGTAGAGACCGGGACGGGAGCGTCCCCTAAAACGGGATGGATCACACCATTCTGTAAATACTCAGTCGGCTGAGGTCCGGTCGGGCCGATTCCCAAGGTAAAATTCGTGCTCCACCCGGGCAATTGAGCCCAATGTTTAGTCCAACTCAGCGTAGCGAAGTTCAAGCCGAACGATTCGTCGATCGTCGAATGGTACCGGCTGCCCGAGCCGCTAAATTCCGTGAACCGGTTGAACGTGCCGCCGATACGAAGGCTATCGAACTGATCCGGGTACGCAATGCTGCCCCAATGAACGGAGGGAGCGGGTGTTTCGGCGTGGAGTGGACCAACGACCAGACCGCAAAGGCAGACCACCAGACCGACACATGAGAAAAGAACCGATCGAGAGATCACAGAAATCCATGAATAGGCCAAGGGGCCGCCGGACAGACCTATCCAGGGCCCTGGCATGCCGCAGGATTATTTCTAGGTAAACGAAACGACGTGTTGTGGTCGCCACACGAAAACCTGAGTGTCACGCCGTTCAATGACCGCGGAACGTGTCAACCGCAACCAAAACGGAGCGTCTTAAAGGAAGAAGCGCCAGGGAACAAGCTCGATAGAAGCGCCTACACCCTTCCGAAGGGGGGATTGTACTTATTGGATTCTCCGGGCAAACTCCAACTTAGTTCTATATGGAGCATTCTGTCAAACGGCCGCGTTGGGAGAGCATCGTCCTGCTGTCACTTCTGACAGGAGGGTGTCAGACGTTTTCGTCTCTCTCGACGAGCGATGTGCCACAGAGTAAGCCGATGTCGGCGACTGAGATACAGGTTTCCCGGCAACTCATCATTAAATTCAAGCCTGACACAATCCCCTGCGATGCCGGTGGAATCGCGAAATTATCGGTGACTACGCAGGTCATCCTCGAGCACGTGCGCACGATGTCGGGGGACGCCTGTGTGATTAAAGAGCTTGCAGATACCGTCGCCGGCCTCTCGCATGGACAGGAACGGCTCAGGCAACACCCCGCTGTGGAATGGGTCGAGGAAGACAGGCTGATGAAACCGTTGTCATCGGATAGAGCACACCGTGCTTCATGAAGCCGGTTCCTTTTCCGATGTGAAGGATTCATGTTTCCCAATCTGAAGCGCCGCACAATTAATGTGGGCCTGGCAACGATCGCGTGCATCGTCACTGCAGCGACAATTACGTCCGTCACGACCGCAGGGCCCTCACAAGTGTCGCGTTTGAACCG